>NZ_JBFAIU010000043.1:0-34060 GCF_040654855.1 Asanoa sp. NPDC050611 | reverse complement strand
CCACCCACGCATCACCCGGGGTGATGCGTATCTGGAAGCAGAGCAAAGGCGGCTGTGTGGGTCAGCCCCCGCGACCCGTCGGGACGAGGGTTCGGGCGGGCTCCGGCGCTAGCCGTGTCCGGCGTTCCGTGCGGGTCAGGGCCAGCACGGCCAGGGTCAGCACGAGGGAGCCGGCCGCGGTGGTCGGGGTCAGGTGCTCGTCCAGCCATAGCACGGCGATGACGGTCGCGGTCAAAGGTTCGACCAGCGCGATCACGGAGGCCGTGGTCGCGCGGACGACCGACAGCCCCGCGAAGAACAGGGCGTAGGCGAGGGCCGTCGGGATCACGGCCAGGTAGGCGAGGAGGCCCGCGGTCGTCGCTGCATGACCGGCGGTGGGCAGTGGGCCTTCGAGGAGGGCCAGCGGGAGGAGACAGACCAGCCCCACGGCGAAGCTGCTGACCGTGGTCGGCGTCGGTCGGCCCGCGCGAGACAAGTTCCGGGTCAGCAGGGTGACGACCGCGTAGCCCAGCGCGGACAGCATGGCGCACGCCAGGCCGAGGGCCGGCGCCGTTCCCGTGCCCCCACCCCCGCCGCCCACCAGCAGCGTCAGGCCCAGCAGGGCCAGGCCGACCGTCGTCGCGCCGGACCGGCCAAGGCGCTCGCCCATCGTGGCGCGGGCGCCCAGAGCGATCAGGACCGGACCGGCGCCGAGCGTCACCACGGTGGCGACGGCCAGGCCGGCGTACTCGACGGCGGCGAAGTACGCCGTCTGGTAGACAGCCAGACCGGCCCCGGTGATCACCACGTGGTGCCACCGCGCGCGCTGAGTCCCGGGCCTGCCTGTCTTGACCCGCCGCTCGGCGCCAGGATCGGCGCGGACAGCCGGTTCAACGCTTCGGCGCGGGGTCAGTAGGCGCGCCGTTCCGAGCAGCAGGACTCCGCCCGCGAAGCGCCAGAACGAGACCGCCAGCGGGCCGAGGCCCGTGGTCGAGTAGAGGACGGACGCCACCGCGCCGCCGGTGCCCCAGGCGACCGCGGCCGCCAGGATGTAGAGGATGCCCCGCCCGACGGGCAGGGTTGAGTTCGATTGCAACGTGATCTCCGTGTCATCGCCGCCCGGGCGCCACTCGACGACCCGGGCTCGGAAGGAAAGAGGCGAGCCGGGTCAGCTAGCGATGTGCGCTAGCGAGTGGTGGGTGGCGAGATCACGAAGAGCGGCACGACGGGACCATACCCCGGCGCGACGCGTTGGTCAGCTCGGTTTGTGTGCCGTGGACCTGATGTGCCGCGGACCTGGTGTCCGGCGGGAGCGACGGTCCGGACCACCGCGGACCCGGGCCAGGATCAGACCATGCTCCGGAAGTTGTCGGCAGAGCTCATCGCGCTCGCCGCCAGCGACTGCGCCTCGTCGAGGCGGGAGCGGGCCTGTTCCAGGCTCGCGATGGCGTCCACGATGGACGGATGCCCGGACCCGATCGCGGTCAACCGGAGCCGGGTCAGCGCCTCGTCGAACGAGTCCGCGACGCCGCGCAGGGTCTGCAGCGCGCGCTGCGTCTGGTCGACCGACGCGGCGACGTTGAGCTTGACCTCTTCGACGTTCGGCATGCGGCGACCGCCTATCCGGTGACGGCCAGGACCGCCTGGCCGATGAGCAGGATCAGGACCGGTGCGAAGCAGATCGCGGCGCCGAGCGGGAGTGTCCGGTCCACCTTGCCGCCGGGCGGGGCCGGGAACGCGGCGCCGATCGTCACCCAGGCGAAGCCCAGCGCCGCCAGCGGCAGCGCCAGGCCGCAGCCCAGCGCGTACTTGGACATCGCCGTGCCGCCCGCCGTGATCAGCAGCGCGACCTGTACGGCCAGCACCGCGCCGGCGAACGGGCCGTACACCAGCATGTTGCGCACCCAGGTGCGGACCGGGCGGCTGGGCCCCGTCGCCGCGCCGAGGGCCGCGCCGGGCACGCCGAGCAGGGCGGCGTCGGCCCGGTCGGCGGTCGATCGTGCCTGGTGGAGGGCGGCCAGCGTGGCGGCCGGTCCGTCGGCGACCGCCCGGTTGGCCCGTTCGGCGTCGACGGGGGCCGGGCGCAGGTCGGCATCGGGTACGCCGGCCTCGCGCAGCCGGGCCTGCTGCGGCACGAGCCGGGCACGCACCGCGGTGACCTGGTCCCGGGCCGCCCGCACGGTCCGCTCCTGCTCGCCGGCCGCGGTGGCCGCTCCGCGCCGGACGGCGTCGAGGTGCTGCGCGGCGGCGCAGTACTCCGCCCAGGCCGTGCCCGGGTCGGTGTCCTCGCGCCGGTGCGGGTGGCCGTAGGACGGCTGGTGCGGCAACACCGGCACGGCCGTCGCCTGCTCCGGTAACGGGTAGGGCGTGCCGTTGGTCGGCTGCTCGGTGGTCATCGGTCGGCCTCGGGGCGGGCGAACGGCACGATCACGGCCGTGCGGTCGGTGTGCCGGTCGTGCAGCAACGCCCGGTTCTCCCGCGGTTGCCAGTCGACCGGACGGCCGAGCAGCAGCGTCACGTCGGACGCCGGCACGTTGAGGAAGACCAGGCCGGCGACGTCTTCGCGGGCCGCGGGGCCGACCTCGTCGGTGAACCGGCGCAGCCCCCGCCACCACGACAGCAGGTGCACGCCGCGGCCGGGACCCGTGCGCAGCACCAGCCGGAGCCGGTCGGGTGGCAACGCACCGCCGGCCAGCGCGTCCATGCCGAACACCACCATGTAGCCGGGCCGGTCGATGGTCAGCGCGTCGGCGAGGCCGGCCGCGGTGACCAGCTCGACCTCCTGGCGCTCGGCCAGGTCACGGCCCAGCTGGGCGGCCACCTCGTCGCCTTCGGCGATCATGGACACGATCACGAAGCGGGCGGTACGCGGAGCGTGGTGCGCGGCGACGCTCCGGGCGGCGGCGTCGAGCACCGCGGCACCGGTCGTGCTCGGGCCGATCACCGCGAGATGCCGGCCGGGCGCGGTGTCGAGCGGGAACGCGGCCGTGCTCAGCGGCACGTCGATGTGGCGGCCCAGCAGCGCGGCCGGTCGGGTGGCCCGGCCGGCCAGCGCCGCCCGGAAGGTGGGGTCGTCGTTGAGGTGCTGGTGCGCGTACCCGGCGAAGACCTTGGGCGGTGCGGCCTCGGTCCGGCGGCGCTCCCAGAGGGCGTGCCGGAGCTTGACCAGGGCGGACCGGTCGGCGTGCGGGTCCGGGAAGCGGACCACCCGCTCGTGGCCGCGGGTCGCGCCGCGTGGGCCGCCGAGCCCGCCGGCGGTGTTGACCACCGCGGCGCCGAGCGGGAGGCCGGCGGCCGCGTCGTTGGTCGGCTCCAGCACATCGCCGCCGCCCGGGAGCGCCACCCGCACCGGGAACTGGCCGAAGATCGAGTCGCGCTTGGCGTAGAGCGCCTCGACGCCGAGCACGGTCTGGCTGGCCAGGACCAGGTGGATGCCGTACGAGCGACCCTTGCGGGCCAGCGACTCGAGCAGCGTGACGGCCTCGGTGGCGGCGCGGTCGGTGCCGGCGAGCAGCACCTGGAACTCGTCGATCACGCAGACGATCCGCGGGAGCGGCTGGGTCTCCCGCAGGTCGGTGAAGCGGGTGACGCCGGCCTTCTTGTAGGCGACGGAGCGGCGGCCCATCTCGGCGTCGAGCTCGCGGAGGACGGCGAGGCCGTACTCCCGGTCGGACTCGACACCGACGGCGCGGGCGTGCGGGAGCCAGCTGCGGTCGCGCTCCGTCGGCACGAACTCGGCGAACGAGATGCCCTCTTTGAAGTCCAGCAGGTAGAGCGTCATCTCGTCGGGGCCGTAGCGGGTGGCCAGGCCGTACAACACGTTGATCAGGAACGCGGTCTTGCCGGCGCCGGACCGGCCGCCGATCATCCAGTGTGGAGTGAGGTCGTTGAACTGCAGGGTGACCGCGCGGTCACCGTCCTGTCCGACGACGGTGGCCAGCCCCTGTGCCGAGTCGTCGGCCCAGGTCTCGTCGGGGTCGTCGGGGAGCAGGTCGTCGAGGCTGAGCCGGGCGCTGGCGGCGAACTGGGCGGCGAGCTCGGCGCAGACCCGCTCGAACAGGTGCGGCGGCGGGTCGTCGTCGAGGAACACGGGCGCGTTGAGCCCGACCTGCGGCGGCGTCGCGAAGTTCGCCCCCGGCGGATCGCTGACCAGGGCGTACGGGTTGCGCAAGGCGATCCGGGTGGCCAGCGGCAGCGGCTGCTGCGTGCTCTCCAGGGTCAGCGGCGGCGGTGGCCAGCCGGCCACGACGAGGTGCAGGCCGGCATCGGGACCGGCCTGGGCCAGCGCGGCGATCCGGGTCAGGTCGGCGGTCTCGGTCATCTCGGGCAGGCTGGCGATGACGACGAGGAGGGTACGTTCGCGCCGGGTGTGCCGGACGGCGGTGGGGCGGGCGGGGCGCACCCACTGCTCGGCCTCGGCGAGAACGGCCCGCAGGCCGGTGCGGTCGGTGGCCGGCGGCGGCATGAGCCCGGCATCGGCGAGGGCGGCGAACGGCGCGAACAGCATCCCGCCACCGGCGGCGTCGACCGCTCGGACAAGCACGGACCCGGCCGGCGCGGCCGCGAGCAGCCTGAGCAGGAGCGCGCGGAGCAGCCCGGCCACCCGCGGGTCACGGGCATCGGCGTCAACGGTCAGGTGGCCGGTCCCAAGCAGGGGCACGATCGCCGGAAACCGCGCGTCGTCGAGCGGTTGCGCGGTGCCGATGCGGACGAAGCCCGGTAGTCGCTGCCCACCGAGCGGAGTGTCCTCGAACCGAGCGTCAAGCTGCCCACCGAGCCAGCCGGGGGTGAGCACACCGGCGGCGGCCCGCAGCCGCTCAGCGAGATCGTGCTGCGCCCGCTCGTCCGCGACCGGCGCCCGCACACCAGCGATGGCCGCCTCGGCGGCATCGACAACGGCGACCGCCTGACGGTGCAGTGCGGCGGCTTCCAAGGCTCGCGCCTGCGCCCTCGACACACCGCTCACCTCCCGGAGTGACGGTATAGCAGCGCGGCAGAATGTCCCACGCTCCCCACCGCGCGCCGTACGGCTAACCTCGGCATGTGGCCGCCGCATCCCCCACACGCACGACCCTGGCAGAGCGAGGCACGCGCCCGCTCCGCCTCCTCCTGATGGTGACAGCCGGGGTCCTCACCCTCCTCTGCCTGGGCGGAGTCGGCGTAGGCATAAACCTCTACGACGAAGCAACCGCCATCGACCGTGAGAATCCCGACGTCGTTGTTGCCAACTACCTCGGCGCGCAACTTGTCGATCGAGATGATGCAACCGCGAAGCTCTACTCCTGCGCCCAGGACCAAGGGCTTGAGCCGATCAAGGAACTCAAGGCCGACATCGAGCGGCGCGAGCAGGGCTTCGACGTGAAGATTCTGGTGGATTGGGGATCGCTGCAGGTTCAACCCGTCGGTAACGACCGCAACGTCACTACTGAGATCGGGCTCAGGATCTTCGCGGCGGAACGCTCGGTCCAGCAATGGCAGTTCACGGTCATCGACGAGAACGGCGGATGGCGCGTGTGTTCGGCGCAACGGATCAGTTAACTACTCGATCCAGAGCAGATGCACCGGGACTTCGAGAGTCTTCGGTGCCTGTCCGCTCCAGGCCCATCGGTACCACTCCAACTCTGTTGCGAGCCGCACGCAGATGTCGCCCTCCGCGTTCGTGTGGACCTCGGTGACCGCACGCAGGTCCCGTCGCTCGACCCCGTCGACAACCTGCACGATGCGTCGACCCGAGACGGCGTCGACGTCGACCGCGGGCACCGGCAGACGGATGGCCGGAAAGTCGAGCGAGACCAGGCGAGATATCACGTCGCGATGGCCCGTGGCGCCAACGCCGGAGCTGCCGCCAAACGTCTCGACCCACACTCGTTCCACCGGCACCAACGGCGCGAATACCTCGACCTGCTCGGACTCTGCGCGGTACCACTCCTGTTCCGGAATCGCCGGTACATAAGTGCGGCTGCCTTGGACAATGCGGTCGTCCGCGCGCAGGTCTCCGCGCCAGCCAGCGCCCGGAAAGCCGACTATCAGGCGGCGTCCGCGCAGGTCGTCGACGTTCGCGGCGGCCACCGGCACGATCGGTCTGGGCGGCCTCGGCGCCCAGTCGGGCTGGCCGGCGAAGGGATCTGGCATCGGCTCGCGGCTCATCCGTCCTCTCCGCTCCACGCGCCGACGGCCGACGTCATGCGCCGGTGCCGAGTGGCGCGCCCCTTTCCCGCATCCACACCATGGGGTTAGTCGCACCCGATGAGCTGCGGTCGCCGTTCAGGTGCACCTCAAAGTGTAGGTGGGGACCCGACGAGTGGCCGCTCGTGCCGACGATGCCGATCGGCTGACCGGCCGCCACCGTCTGGCCGACCCGCACCTTGGGTCGGTACAGCATGTGGCAGTAGCGGGTGATCACCTCTCCGGCGTGCTTGATATCCACGTACCACCCACAACCGGGAGTCGACACCGACCCGTCGCGGTCGCACCGGAACGGCGGCGCCGAGTCGTTATCGCAGCGCGAGACGATTACGGTGCCGGCGGCGGCCGCGAGGATGTCATCGCCGCGGGACGCACCGAGATCGACACCTTGGTGGTCCGGTCGCTCGTCGGTGCGGAAGCCTGAAACCAGACCCGCCTTCACCGGTGTGGTCCAACCTGAGGCCGCGACCTCACCCATCGTTGTGCACGCCAGTGCGGCGTCTGCCCCGGCCGCACGAGCCGCCCCGTCGGCAAGCAAGTTCACGATCTCGGCGGCGTCCGGCTCGTGCTTCGCGTAAGCGTCTGGGAATGCGCTGCGCTGCACGTCCTGCGCCGCCTCGGTGAGCGGCATGCGCTCCCAGCCTCGAACCTTGACCAGTTTCTGGTAGAACTTGCGACTCGCGTAGACCGGATCCTGCACCTGTTTGGGCGTGCCCCATCCCTGGCTCGGTCGCTGCTGGAACAGACCGAGCGAGTCGTGGTCGTTACGCGCGCCGAGATAGCCGTGGTTCGTGAGGGACGACTCCTGCATCGCGGTCGCGACTGCGATCACCCAGCCTTTGGGTGGCACCTTCAGTTGCGCGCCGACGTTGATTATGGTCGCGGCATTGCGCAGTTGGGCCTCGCTATAGCCCGACAGACGTGGCATGTCTCCGTTAGACGGCAACGGGCCTCCCGCCCCACAACCGTAGGTGGAGAGCACCGGGTCTTCATTGCTCAAGCCATCCAGGAAGAAGGCCGCCATGCCACCTGCACAACAAAGCACGGAGAGTGTCGCGGTCAGGGCGATCAGTAGGACGACCTTCCGTGGGCGGCGCCGTCGGGCGGTGTGATCCAACTCCTCGGTCAGGGTCATCCGCGCTCCCAGTCGACGCCATCCACCAGCCAGCGGCCCTCTTCGACGACCAGTCGCAGCACCAGCGTGCCCGAGTCCACCGGATAGCTCACCTCGGCCAGCCCGCTACCTTGTGGCACCACCGTTGCGGCGCCGGTCAGCCGCTCGGCGGGGACGACGACTGGGTCGACGCCTTCGAGCTTCTCAGCCAACGTGCGCGTCGTGTTGGGGACGAGGGCCGCGTGCCAGGCGTCCGCCTTCGCAGTGCGATTGAGCCATTCCTCCGCGAAGTCCTTGGCGACCCTCTCGATCTGTTGAGTGCCCGGGCTCAGGCTGGGTCCTGGGTCGAGAGCAGCCGTCGCTGTTGGAGCGGGCTCGACGACGCCATCGTCGCCCTCAACAGAGTGCGGTGATTCCGTCGTCGTGGACGCCACTCCCGGCTGGAGGCCCCCGGTGGTCCGGTCCTCCGGGCCGGCCAACACGCGAGCCACACCGACGACGGCGAAGACGACGACGGCCAACACCACGGCAACACCGAGTCGCGAGCGGAGTACCGAAGTACCGAGTAGTTGGAGTACCCGCCGCACCTTGTCACCTCGCCTCGGAGCGGACCCGTGGTGGCGTTGCTGGGACGTCCTTAGGCGCCTCCGGCCGGTAGATCGCGTAGCTCGCCGGCGCGGCGTCCGGTACGTCGGGTTCGACCCATCTCGCCGGCTGGCGCCGCCGCGGCGAGGTGGCGGGGGCGCGCTGTGGCGCCGGCTCGGGAACGTCCGAGCGTTCCTCCGGCCGGTTCCGCTCGCTGCCGGTCGGCGCAGCGTGGCTCGGATCTTCGTGTCTTGCCTCGGGCCGAAGCGAAGTCTGCTCCGTGACGACGCCGCGTCCCTTTCCGAGCCGCGGCTCCGCCGTGCCACCCGGCTCCACGACGTCGAGCTTTGCCGCTTCCCGCATGTCACGGAAGAACCGCCGATGCCAGGATCCAGCTGAGGTGATCGTGGCGGTGCTGTCCTTCCCGCCCAGCTGGGTGATCCGTCGGTATGGCCTGAGCAACAGCCAGCCGACCACGCCGGAAAGCCAAACGAGAACGACCTGGAGCCAGCCCGGAAGGGTGGGTGTGTTCATAACCAGGTCGACGGCGAACAGATAGATCGCAGCACCGGTCCCGAAGATCGCGATGTTGAAGACGGCAGCTACGACCGCGTTCGCAAGTCGACGGATGCCGGCGCTCGCAGGCCGCATCAAACCCACGGTGCCGAGAATCGGCGCCGCGATCACGGCCCATCGGAAGATGAGGAAGCCCAGCAGCACGAGTAGTGACGCGGTCAGGTCGAACAGCGCAAAGAGGATCGCCGCCAGCAGTGCGATGAATCCTGCTCCGACCCGTTCCATGTCGCGGCTGCCTTGAAGATATTCGTAGGCTTCGGGATCTTCGGACTTGATCTGCTCCGCAACCTTCATCCACTGGCTGCTCTTCCGGGCAATGATCCCGTCACGGCTCTTCGGGTTGCTGCGAATCTGCTCCAGTTCGGACCACGTGAACGACTTGGCGTCGTAGAGGGCGCCGCCGTATTTCTTGGCAGTGTCGCTGTCGGCCGAACCAAGGACGCCACGCAGCCAGTTCCGGTAGAGCATGGTTTCGGTAACAGTGTCGCTGGCCCGAACCGCGGGCGGCCGATTGTCCTTGCAGGCCTGTGGATCACCAAGGACGCAAGGACCGGTCTTGGGTTGTGGTCCGACGGCGTCGTGTACGACACCAAGGGCGCTCACCAAGGTGCCGTCCGCGACGTTCGCCGACTTGACCGGCCAAGCCGCCAGGGCCGTGACCGCGACCATGACCAACAGCGCCCATCCTGCAGTGGTCATCGCGTTGCTCATGTCCGACTGGCGGGAACGCCAGAGGAGGTAAAGGCCAACGACGGCAAGCGTAATGACCCCGAATACCGTGAAGACTTTCGAATAGACGGCCTTTGTCGCCTGGTCGACCAGCGGATCGGCCCAGCCCCACATCGACTGCGGATCCCACGCGCGCTCACGGACGGCGTTTGAGGCACCGATCACCGCTGTGGCGATCATGAACTCCCCGTTGGCCACCGTGGTCAGGAAGCGGTAATCAGGGTGTAGAACGCTCGAAGCGCAGCCACCTTCGACGTCGTACGTCGTGTAGCTATAGCCCGCGTAGCCATAAGTGCCGTACATGCCGACAAGACCGGATCTGGTCGAACTCTCGGGACGGCTGCCGAACCAGCCCGCTAGACCGGCGTCGGGCGTGCTTGGCGTCGGTGCCTTGAGACACTGGGCGCGTTCCGCAGCGACGTCCGGCAGCTTGTCTACGCAGGCCTTGAAGTTGCCTTCCCACTGCTCGATCGAGCACACGTCACCCGGGGCGCGGGTAGGCAGAGGGGCGGCGGTGGCGCCGAGGGCGGGCCAGCTGATGGTGGCCGCGGCCGCTACCAGCAGGGTGAGGACCAGAGAGGCTACCCGTGCTCGCGCGCGAGCCATCTACTCCTCCAGGTCAGCAGCAGGGGTGCCCGGCGGGAGGATGGACGGCGTGTTGGCCGCCACCGCCGGTGTGGTGTCCAGGTGGTCCAGGAGGCCGTCCACGTACGAGACGTCCACCCGGATCTTCTGGACCCGGCCGTCCACATCGCGCATGACGAACTCGCGGAAGCCTAGCCGTGCGGCCGATGACGTGTCCACATTAGACAATGACGCCAGCGTGGCCTCGTAGCCGTCGTTGGTCGGGACCCGGAGCAGGCGCAGCGCCTCCGAGGCGATTTCCTGGTCTTCCGCGATGCGGCCCACGAAGACCGTCGACACCAGGTTCTGCACGTCCAGGCCCAGGATGTCGCGCGGGTTCTGTGACGCCACCAGCGCCGCCAGGTTCCATTTGCGGGAGTCGCGGGCCAGGCGCACCAGGAACGAGCGGCCCGAGCGCCAGCCCTCCATGAAGTGTGCCTCGTCGAGGCCGACGAGCTTGCGCGACGACATCGAGCCGCCGTAGCACCTGCGCACCGCCAGGCGGTGGGCCGTGTGCAGCATCGGCAGCGCCAGCGCCTCCTCCGCCGACCAGTACTCCCGCTCGATCTTCAGGTCCGGCAGCCTTAGGCCGGCCATCGTGATGACCGTCAGCGCCGCGTCCGCGCCCAGCAGGTGCTCCGGCGGGCGGCCGAAGAACAGCAGGGCCAGGGGCATCTCGGCCGTGTCCAGCAGCAGGTTGGCCAGTTCCTTGCCGTCGTCGTCGTCCATCGCGGCCAGGCAGGCGACCACGTCGTCGAGCGTCGAGGTCTCCTCGGCCGGGACCTGGCGCACCGCGTGGCGCAGCAGCGTGGCCGTCGACGCCTGGCGGGCCACCTGTGGTGGCACCAGCATCTGGCAGATGTCCTGCACCAGCATTCGGCGCTCGGCCCGCGAGTTGGAGACCGCGATCTCGTACTCGCGGTCACCGGGCGCGCCCAGCGGGAACTCCGCGCGCGACGGGGTCGGGATCAGCGAATAGGGCGCCAGCGTGCCCGCTTCGGAACCCGTCAGGTTGAGGACGCGGGAGAACGGCCGCAGTTCCGGCATCGCGCACAGCCGGGCCAGCGGGCCGGACGGGTCGAGCAGCGTGACCTGGACCCCGCGCCGGGCCGCGAGGTAACCCAGCGCGCCCAGCAGGGTCGACTTGCCACCGCCGGGCTCGGCCACGAAGACCGCCAGGCCGGACCGCTCGCGTACCTCCATCGGGAAGTGCAAATCCAGGAAGACCGGGCGGCGGCAGGTGCCCGCGGTGCGGCCGATCAGGTCGCCGCGCCGGTCGCCGACCGTGGACGCCGCCTGTGGCAGGGCCGCGGCCAGCAGCTTGACCGGCATGCGGCGGATGTAGCCGGTGTTGGCGATCGGCTCGCCCGGGATGAACTCGCGCGCCAGCCAGTCCTGGTTCTTCGGGTGCTGCAGCGAGATGCGCAGCTCGCGCGAGTAGAGCTGGATCAGCCGGCGGGCCCGCTCGAGACACTCGTCGCGGGTGCGGCCGCCGACCGCGATGCGGTGCCAGCCGTGCGCGCGGGCCGACTCGACCGGCAGGCCCGTGGTCATCTCGTCGCCGATCACCAGCGCGCGCTTGGCCAGCCGCTCCAGCTCCGGCGGTGCGTCGATGCCGTGCTCGGCGTAGTCGAGCTGCTGTGACCGGATCATCCGGAGCCGGTGCTCGAGGTTGCGGAACGAGTCGCCGGAGCCGAGCACGTCGATCCGGGACGACAGCTCCATCGGCCACGGGAGCCGCTCGTGGAAGTGCATCCACGGCTCGTGCCGCTCCGGGATCTCCAGCGGCTCCATGCGGCCGACGGCCAGCACCGCGACGTGCCGCTCCTCGCCGGTCATCCGGTTGACGAGCTTGACCGTCGACCCGTACGGCGTGCGGTAGCGCTCGATCTGTTCGGTCAGTCCGAGCAGGTCGCCGCGCTCCCACTGCCCGTTGGTCACCGGCGAGAGCGAGGTCGGCGGCGCCATGCACAGCGCGACCGAGCGGTAGAGGAGCCATTCGAGCTCGTGCGGCGTGACCCGGCGACCGCGCATGCCGAACGCGCCGAGGACCTCGTCGAACTGCTCCACCGTGCGGCTCAGCTTGCGCCGCTCACCCTCGGCGACACCGCGGCCGAACGTACGCAGGACGCGTTCCGTCATGGTGTTGCCCAGCGACCGCCGGGCGAACGTCACGCCCAGGTAGGTCTGCCCCTCGGCGTGGTTGACCGAGAGCAGGTGCCGCTGTGCCGCGACCAGGTGGTCGGACCAGGAGGTGGCGCCCGGCACGCCGGCCAGCGGCGACGGGGTGTGCGCGTCGACCGTGCGGGCCCACTCGTCAGCCGGGAACGGCCGGGTGGTGCGGCGCAGGTGCAGCCGGAAGCCGGCGAGACCGGCATATTGCTCGGAGATCGCGGAGAGCAGCGCCTCGCGCTCGGCGTCCGGCCGGAACGCCCAGCGCACCTCGGGCAGCCAGTACCACGCGGTCACCGTGTTGGGCGTGAACGTCAGGTGGCCGGCGATCTCGGTGATCGCCAGGCCGATGGCCGGGTCGCGGTCGCCGAACTTGATCGCCGGCGGCTTGACCGTGACGGGCTTCTTCGCGGGCTCCCGCCGCTCCTTGCCCTTCCGGCGCGGCGGCTGCGCGGGCTCCCGGACCGCCGGCAACTGCGCGCCGGGCAGGTCGGGCGCGCGCTCCGGACGCGGCGCCACCTCCGCGCCGCGTTCCGGACCAGCAGGCAGCGGGGGTACGCCCGTCGCCGGGCGCCGCGGCCGGGCCGGCTGTGGCGCGGCGAGGCGGCTCGAGGTCGGCGCGTCGGGCCGCCGCCGCGGCTCGGGCCGCGGATGCACGTCCTGGCGTGGCTCCGGCAGCCGCTCCATGCCCGACGGCGGCCGGTTGGCCCGGCTGACGTAGCGCTGCGGATCGACGGACGGATCGCCCGGCCGCGAAGTCTCGGCCCACGACGACTTGGCCCGCGGCGACTCAGCCCGCGGCGACTCAGCCCGCGGCGACTCAGCCCGCGGCGACTCAGCCCGCGACCGCTCAGCCCGCGATGGCTCAGACCGGGACCGCTCAGCGCGCGACGAATCAGACTCAGCGCGCGACCTGTCAGACCGCAACGACTCAGCGCGCGACGACTCACGCTGCGACGACTCACCGCGGGGCGGCACGGCCGATGGCAGCTCAGCCCGGGACCAGTCAGCCCGCGACGAGCCAGCCCGCGACGAGCCAGCCCGCGACGAATCAGCCCGCGACGAATCAGCCCGCGACGAATCAGCCCGCGACGACTCAGTGCGGGGCGGCTCGGCCGACGGCAGCTCAGCGCGGGACCGCTCAGCCCGCGAGGGCTCAGCCCGTGACGGGTCCAGCCGCTCCACCGGCTGCGGGTCGTCGTCGGTCAGGTGGGCCGGGCCTGCACCGTTCCCGTTGGCCAGCGCCGAATGACGGCCACCGGCAGGATCGGTCGGCTGCTCAGCGCGGGCCGGCGGCGTCGCGCCGCCGAAGAGGTCCAGGAACGGCGAGTCGATGTCGGCCTCGGGCGGCGCGGGCCGCCGACCAGCGGGCACGGTCCGCCCCCGCTCGTCCGTCGGCCGCGACCGGGCCGGACCCGGCGCCTGGAAAACCGCCACCGACCCGTGCCCCGGCGTGGTCACGAGCTCGTTGTCGGTGCGGTCCTCATCAAGATCCGTCTCTGGGTAGTCACTTGATCGCGGACGGTGACCATGACTCCCGGACTGTGTGTCGGCCGGACTGGACTCCGGCGGGACGGGTCGATTCATGCGCGGACCTCGCCGAACGCGCCAACGTTGTGCCGGGTCATACCAGCTCCTCGCGAATCCGGATCTTGGTCGCGATGAGGCGCGGGTCGCGCTGCTCGACGGCGGGCTCGCGGGTGCGGCGCCAGTCGGTGAGCGCGGTGCGGATCACCACGCGCGCCGGGCGGTCGGGATCGACGTGGCGGAAGATGAACGAGGTCGTCACGATGGCGAGCGCGATCTCCCAGGCCGGGAACAGCTCGACGTCGAACGTGAACAGCCAGTGGATGAACATGTAGAGCGGCACCAGCAGCATGAACAGCCCATATTGGGCGTACGGCAGGTGGACCGGAAGCGTGTATCCGGGCGGACCCAGGTAGACCAGGCGGGCCCGGTAGATGTCGTCGTCGGTGCGCAGCCGCATCTCGTGCTCCGCGGCCTATTCGAAGATCAGCTGGATCAGGTAGTCGCCGACGAAGAACAGTGTTGCCGCGCCCGCGATGAACGCGAGGCCCACGATGGCGATCGCGGAGCTGGTGAGGACCTTGGAGATCTCACCCCGGCTCGCGCGGCCGATGAAGATCACGCCGAGCACGGCGAGCAGGATGGGTGCGACCTTGCCAGCGAAGAAGCTGACGATGCCCTGTGTGTCGATGCCCTTCGGGTCTGCCGCGCCCGCGATGACATGTGCGAGCACGCCCGACGTGGCATGCGCGGATGCGCCCCACGCCTGCTGGACGAGCTCAGTGGCGATCATCGGAAAAACCTCCCCGGTGCCGACGGCCGGCGGAGCCGCGGCACTGTGATTGTCAGGCCTTCGGGTGACGTTTTGTCGTACGCCGTGTCCGCCGGCCCGGGTGTTGTGCGCTCACCGCTAACGGTGTCTCATACTCGGGTGTTTTGTCCCGGTTTCTGCCTGTCTCCCTCGTCTTGGCGCCGGAATCATTAGCAATTGCAAAGCGTACGGCGGCGTCCTTCGTCTAACAAGCTACGAGGTTTCGGCCCCGTTGCGCCGGCCGTGGCGCGTGTGACCGGTGTGGCACAGGAGTTCGAGCGCGGGCCCATGAAGCCTGTTCGGTACCGTCTACGAGTGGCCGATCTGCTGCGGTCGCCCGACCCGGTGGTGATGGGCGTCCTGAACGTCACGCCCGACTCGTTCTCGGACGGCGGGCGATATTTCTCCACCGACGCGGGCGGCGGTCTCGCGGCCGCGGTCGCACACGGCGTCGCCATGCACACCGACGGCGCACACCTGGTCGACGTCGGTGGTGAGTCGACCCGGCCCGGCGCCGAGCGGATCGACGCCGAGACGGAGTCCGCCCGGGTCCTGCCCGTGATCCGCGAGCTGGCCGCCCGGGGCGTGCCGATGAGCATCGACACCACGCGGGCCGGCGTCGCCGCGGCCGCGCTCGAGGCCGGCGTCGCCGTGGTCAACGACGTCTCCGGCGGCCTCGCCGACCCCGACATGGCCAAGGTGGTCGCCGAGGCCGGCTGCCCCTGGGTGCTGATGCACTGGCGTGGCCACTCGCGCCGGATGGCCGACCTGGCCACCTATCACGACGTCGTGACCGAGGTACGCGACGAGCTGAGCCAGCGGGTCGACGACGCGCTCGCCGCCGGGGTGGCCGCCGACCGGATCGTCATCGACCCGGGCCTGGGCTTCGCGAAGCGGGCCGAGCACAACTGGGAGCTGACGCTTCGGCTGCCGGAGCTGCTCGCGCTGGGCTACCCGCTGCTCTTCGGTGCGAGCCGCAAGTCCTATCTCGGGCGCCTGCTCGCGGCGCCGGACGGCACGCCCCGCCCGGTCGACCAGCGGGAGGCCGCCACCGTCGCGACCAGCGTGCTGGCCGTCGCCGCCGGTGCCTGGGGCGTCCGCGTGCACGACGTGCGGGAGACGACCGACGCGATCGCCGTCTGGCGGGCCAGCGGGCGCCCGCGGCTGGCCGGAACAGGAGAACGATGACCGACCGGATCACCCTGAAGGGCCTGCGGGCCCGCGGCCGCCACGGCGTGCTGGCCGCCGAGCGCGCGGAGGGCCAGGACTTCCTCGTCGACGTGGTGCTCGAGCTCGACCTGTGTGCCGCCGCCCGCGACGACGACCTGGCCAAGACCGTCGACTACGGCGTGCTCGCCGGCCGCCTGGTCGAGGTGATCACCGGGAAGCCGGTCGACCTGATCGAGACGCTCGCGGACCGCCTGCTCGACGTCTGTCTGGACGACGATCGGGTGCGCACGGCGACCGTGACCGTGCACAAGCCCCACGCACCGATCCCGCACGAGTTCGCCGACGTGTCGGTCCGGATGCGCCGGGGGAGGGCGGAGCACTGACCCGGGCCGTGCTCTCGCTCGGGAGCAACCTGGGTGACCGGCTGGCCCACCTGCGTGCCGCGGTCGCCGCGCTGCGGCCCGTACTCGTGGCGGTGTCCGGTGTCTATGAGACGCCGCCCTGGGGCGATCCGGACCAGCCGAGCTACCTCAACGCCGTGGCCGTCGTCGACGACCCGGCCGCGGACGCGCGGGGCTGGCTCGACCGGGCCCGTGCCATCGAGACCGCCGAGGGCCGGGTACGCGACCCGGAGCGGCAGTTCGGCCCCCGGACGCTGGACGTCGACGTGATCACCGTGGCCGACGCCGCCGGCCGCCCGGTGACCAGCGACGACCCGGAACTCACGCTCCCGCACCCCCGGGCCCACCTGCGGGCCTTCGTGCTGCGCCCGTGGGCCGACCTGGAGCCCGCCGGCGAGCTGCCCGGTCACGGCCGGCTGGTCGATCTCCTCGCGGCCGAGCCGGCGGCCACCGACGACGCGGCGGTGCGTGCCCGGCCGGATCTCCGGATACAGTCGGCGGGATGAGCCAGCAGCCTCCGACGCGCCCGCACGGGCCGCACCGGCCGCGGATGGGCCCCACCCAGCCGGCGACGCTGGTGCTCGCCGCCCTGGTGGCCGCCGCCCTGGCCTGGCTGCTGGTGAGCATGACCTATGCGAGCCTGCCCGACCTGCCCTGGTCGCCGACCGCCGTGCTGGCCGGTCTGGGCGTGCTGGAGGGCTATCTGGCTCTCAACACCCGGGCCAGGATCGCCCGCAAGCCCGGCCGGCCCCCGGTCGACCCGCTGGCGGTGGCCCGGTTCGCGGTGCTCGCCAAGGCGTCGTCGCTGGTCGGCTCGATCTTCGGCGGCTTCTTCGCCGGCCTGCTGATCTTCTTGATCTTCAAGCACACCGACGCCGCCCGGCACGACCTGCCGGCCGCGATCGGCGGTGTGGTCGGCTCGGTCATCCTGGTCGTCGCCGCGCTGCTGCTCGAGCGCGCCTGCCGGGTGCCCAAGCGGCGCGACGAGGACGAGAACCGGGACGACGACGCCCGTACTACCCACCAGTAAGCGCGAGAACCGCTCATGCACAGGGGGTGACGGGCGGGCACAGGCGCGGTTAGGGTGCGTGCGAATGGTAGGAAGGCGCACCTGATGGGCTACGACGAATCGATCTACCGGCGCCGCGCGGGCGACGGCACCGACGCGGGCATCTCCGGGGACTACCCGGACGACTACCCGCCGCCCGGCGACTTCGGCATCGGTGACCTGCGCGCCAGCGACCCGACCGACACCGGTCGGCAGGCTGTCCCGGCGGCGGTGCTCGACGACGTGTTCGACGATCCGGCGCACGGTGAGCCGGGCCGCGACCGCCTCGCGTTCCACATCGTGTGGGAGGTCCTCCTCCTGCTCGCCGTGGGCGGGGTGGGCTTCCTACTCATCCGGGAAGACTCCGGAGCGTTACGAGGCAACGCCCTGGAGCAACTGCTCGTCGCCGGTGCGGCGCTCGGCCTGCTCGCCATGGGCGCCGGGCTGACGCTGCGGGCCGGAGCCGTCAACCTGGCACTCGGTCCGGTCGCCGTCGCCGCCGCGCTGCACTTCGCCGAGCAGGGTGACCGCGGCCTCGTGCCTACGCTGGCCCAGGCCACCGTCGCGGCGCTGGTGCTCGGCCTGGTGACCGGTCTCCTGGTGGTGGCGTTCCACGTGCCCGGCTGGGCGGCGAGCCTGGCGGCGGCCGCCGGCACGCTGGTGTTCATCGAGCGCCGGCCCGCACCGGTCAACGTGCAGGGCGGCTACGACCCCACGGACCACGCGCTCTACCTGTTCGTCGGCGTCGCGGTGATCGCCGTGCTGGGCGGGCTGCTCGGCACCGTCAAGTCCGTGCGGCGCTCGGTCGGCCGGTTCCGCCCGGTCGCCGACCCGGCCCGCCGCCGCGGCTCGGTGGCCGCGGTCCTCACGGCCGGTTCCATCGCGATCTCCATGCCGCTCGCGGCCGGCGCCGGCGTCCTGCTCGCCGCCGCGTCCGAAGGCCCGGTGGCACCGACCAGCGGGCTCGAGTGGACCGCGCTCGCCGTCGGAGCCGCGCTGCTCGGCGGCACCAGTGCGTACGGCCGCCGGGGTGGCATCTTCGGCACCGTCCTCGCGGTGGCGCTGCTGGTCGTTGGCCAGCGTTACTTCGCCGAGCGCGGCTGGGAAGAGGTCACGACGGCCGCGCTCGGTGCCGGCGCCGTCGTCGTCGGGCTGATCGTGACCCGCCTCGTCGAGACGTTCGGCCGGCCCAAGTCGGCCGGTGACGACACGCCATGGCAGACCACGACGCCGCGGGGCAGCACCCTGGGTGACCGCACCGACTCGTGGTCGTCGCTGCCGGCGCAGCCGACCGAGAACCGGGCAGTGGCCTGGGACACCGACCGGTGGACCAACGACGAGCGCTGACCCGGGCCGGCAGCCCCGCCGATCAGCGGGCTACGCTCGGATCATGACCGAATCGCCGGAGTTCGCCGCCCTGGACGAGCTGTCCACGGAGGAACTGCGCGAGCGGGCGTTCCACGTCGCCCGAGAGCGCCTGGACGTCCGTTTCTTCTGGTCCGTGCTGCGGCACGTGCCCGACGCCGAGACCGCCGCGAGCCTGGACGGCGCGTTCAACACCGTCGGGCCGACGATCGACGAGGCGTACGCCATGTTCCGTGAGTTCGAGGGACACGATCTGGGCGAGGAAGAGCCGCTGCTCCGGGCGAAGTTCATCGACTATCTCCTCAAGCACGACAAATAGCTCCAGATAAGGGCGCCAGGTTTCGTCGATGGATTCCGCCGGGAAATACCGGCGGCATGGCTCTCACCAACCGGTACAAGACCGCTACCGGATCGGGCACGATCGCTGCCCTGGTCCTGGTGCTGGTCTTCGGTAGCCCCTGGTATCGCGACTGGGTGAACGACAACTACACGGACCAGACGGCCGGTGGTTGGTTCCTTCGACTGCTGGCCTATCCGGCCTGGCGGTTCGACACCAGTGACTCGCTCCAGGACGTGCTCGCCGACGATCTGCGCGCGATCCTCGTCGTGGTCCTCACGGCGCTGTTCCTCTACCTCCTGCCCGGCAGCCAGCTGGCCCGGGCCCGCGGCACGCTCAGCCAGCTCTTCGCCGGCTGGGCCGCGTTCATCTTCGCCGGCGCGTTCGCCGGCCTCATCACCACGCTGGTGCGCAGCAACCCGACGCTGCTGACGGCGTTCAGCGCCGCCGGCGCTGGCGCGACGTACGGCCTGTTCGTGGGCTGGATCGTCGGCCTCGCCACGCTCGGCGGCTGGCGCGGCACCCGCAGCTAGCGAAAGGTCGAGGGACCCGATGCCGGGTCCTCGACCTACTCGGCCGGGTAGTCGATGCTCAGGATGCGGTGCCGGCTGATCACGCCGGCCGACCGGCTGCCGTCCTTGACCTCGGCGTAGTCCGAGTTGGTGACGAGCATCGCGGCCAGCGCGTCGTAGAGCGAGGTGCCCAGCTCGACCGTCGGCAGCTGGCCCCCGGTGGTCACCTGGGCGGCGGGCGTGAGCATGTCGGCGGTGACCGGGATCACCGCGAGCCGCCGGATGCCGCGGTCCTTGCCGACGAACTCGCGCACGAACGGCGACGCCGGTTCGCCGAGCAGCTGCGCCGGCGTGCCGAACTGCTCCAGGTGGGCGCCCTGGGAGAGCACCACGATCCGGTCGCCCATCCGAACCGCCTCGTCGAGGTCGTGGGTGACCAGCACCACGGTCTTGCGCACCTCGGCCTGCAGGCGCAGGAACTCGCGCTGCAGCCCGCCGCGGGCGATCGGGTCCACCGCCGAGAACGGCTCGTCCATCAGCAGCACGACCGGGTCGGCCGCCAGGGCGCGGGCGAAGCCGACCCGCTGGCGCTGGCCGCCGGACAGTTCGTGCGGATAGCGCCTGCCGTAGCGGGACGGATCGAGGCCGACCAGGTCGAGCAGCTCGTCGGCACGCTCCCGGGTGCGCTGCTTGGGCCAGCCGAGCAGGCGGGGCACCGTGCCGACGTTGGTGTGGATCGTCTGGTGTGGAAAGAGGCCGACGTTCTGGATGACGTACCCGATGCGACGGCGCAGTCGCACAGCGTCAGTGCCGGTGACGTCCTCGCCGTCGATCAGGATCTGGCCCGAGGTCGGCTCGACCAGGCGGTTGATCATGCGGAGCACGGTCGACTTGCCGCAGCCCGACGGGCCGATCAGCACCACGAGCTCGCCGGCGTTGACGGAGAGGCTCAGCCTGTCGACGGCGACCGTGCCGTCCGGGTACTGCTTGCGCACCTCGCGCAGCTCGATCGGCGCCGCCTTGCGATCGGCCGGCGCGCCCGTGCGACCCTCCGGGGTAGCGTCCACCTATGTCCCTCCGCGACCTGGCGTATCAGGATGCCGCCAATCCCTGGTTCTCCTGGGACTACATCCGGACCAACTCGAGCACCATCCTTGACGCTCTTGGCGAGCATGTCACGTTGACGGCCGAGGCCGTCGCCCTCGCCGCTGTGGTGGCCATCCCGCTCGGGGTGCTGGCCTACTGGGTGCGCCCGTTGAGCGGGCCGATCCTGGTCGTGAGCGGTGTGCTCTACACCATTCCGTCGCTGGCGCTGCTGGCCTTCATCGCGCCCGCGGTCGGGCCGACGAAGTCGACGTCCGTGCTGATCGGCCTGGTGCTCTACGCGCTGTTGCTGATCGTGCGCAACACGTTGGCCGGGCTCAACCAGGTGCCCCGCGAGGCACAGGACGCGGCAACCGGCATGGGGTACGGCCGGTGGAGCCGGCTGCTGCGGGTGGACCTGCCGCTGGCGCTGCCGGGCATCCTCACCGGCCTGCGGCTGGCCACCGTGTCGACCGTGGCCTTGGTCACGATCGGGGGCCTGATCGGCAAGGGCGGCCTGGGCAACCTGATCCTCGGTGGGTTCCGCAACAACTTCTTCAAGGCCGAGATCACCACGGGCGCCATCCTGTGCGTGCTGCTCGGCCTGGTGCTCGATCTGATCCTGATCGGGACCGGACGGGTGCTGACCCCGTGGACCAGGAGAGCGCGATGAACGTCGTGGAGTCGGCGTGGAAGTACCTCAACGACCCGCTGAACTGGACCAACCCGGGCGGGATCCTGGACCGGCTCGGTGAGCATCTGGTGATCTCGGCATCCGCGGTGGCGATCGGCCTGGTCATCGCCTGGCCGCTGGGCGTGTGGCTCGCCCACTCCGGGCGCGGCGGCGGCGTGATCGTGCTGCTCTCCGACCTCACGCTGGCGATTCCGACCATCGCGCTGCTGACCATCCTGCCGCTCTCGTTCATCGGGTTCGGCAAGCCGCCGACCATCATCGCGCTCGCCGTGTTCGCGATTCCGCCGCTGCTCGCGAACGCGTACACCGGCGTGCGGCAGGTCGACCCGGAGACCCGGGACGCGGCCAAGGGCATGGGGCTCTCGGGTTTCCAGCTGCTGCGCCGGGTCGAGCTGCCGCTGGCGGTGCCCTACCTGGCGGCCGGTTTCCGGACGGCCTCGGTGCAGGTGGTCGCGACGACGGCCCTGGCGTCCTACGTCAACGGCGGCGGGCTCGGGCAGATCATCGCCGAGGGGTTCGGGCTCGGCACGGCCGTGGCCGGTGGGCAGATCCTGGCCGGCGGCGTGCTGGTCGCCCTGCTCGCGTTGCTGGCCGAGGGCGTCCTGGCGCTGCTCGAGCGGCTGGTCACGCCGGCACCGCTGCGGCCGGCGCGGCGGCGGGCGGACCGCGACGCCGTCGCGACCGGAGCCGCCTGATCCGATTTATCCGGAGCATCCGGTTGCGCGCTCCGATACGTAACGGGCATCACTACGCGACAGTGACAATCCGATGACAACATCCGCGGATTCTTGTCGGTCCCTCCTGCCAACATGTTGGCTGAGAAATCGCGGACGGGAAGCTTGTCCCTCCGTCCGTCGGACACGCGGCCGGCCCAGACGGGTCGCGCCGGGACACGGAAGGCGGGCATATTCATGCGCGCAGTTTCACGGCTCGCGATGGGGGCGACAGGCGTCCTCTTCGTGGCTGGACTCCTTGCGGGTTGCGGTGAGGCCGGTTCCTCCGGCACTCAGGCGCCCGCGTCCGCCGCGGCGGGTGCCGGTTGTGCACCTGTGGCCGGCGACCAGCTTGTCGTCCTGCAGGACGACAAGAAGCTCCAGAACAGCGACAACGTGGTCGCTGCCATCAACACCAAGGCGGCCAGCCCGCAGGTGGTCGCGGCGACCAACAAGGTCGCCCAGGCGCTCGACACCCCGAAGCTGATCCAGCTCAACCGGGCGGTCGACGTCGAGCGCAAGACGTCGGCGGTGGCGGCGCAGGAGTTCGCGGCGGCCAACAACCTGACGGCCGGCATCGAGAAGGGCCCCGGCGGCGACATCATCGTCGGCGCCGCCAACTTCAGCGAGAACGCGACGCTCGGTGAGCTCTACAAGATCGCGCTGACCGCGGCCGGTTACAACGTGACGGTCCAGACGATCGGCAACCGGGAGCTCTACGAGCCCGCGCTGGAGAAGGGCGACGTCCAGGTCGTCCCGGAATACGCGGCTTCGGCGCTCGACTTCCTCAACGGCAAGGTCAACGGCGCCAACGCGAAGCCGCTGTCCTCGCCCGACATCAACGAGACGATGGCCCAGCTCCGGCCGCTCGGCGAGAAGGTGGGCATCACGTTCGGCGAGCCGTCGGCCGCGCAGGACCAGAACGCGTTCGCGGTCACCAAGGCGTTCTCCGACAAATACGGCGTGACCACGCTGTCGCAGCTCGCGGAGAAGTGCTCCGGCTCGGCCACCGTCCTCGGCGGCCCGCCTGAGTGCCCGCAGCGTCCGAAGTGCCAGCAGGGTCTCGTCGCGACCTACAACTTCAACGCCGGCAAGTTCAGCTCGCTCGACGCGGGTGGCCCGCAGACGAAGAACGCGCTGCGCACCGGCGCGATCAGCGTCGGCCTGGTGCTGTCCTCCGACGGCGACCTGGCAACCACCTGATGACCGGCCCGGGCCGGCATCCTTCGCGGGGTGCCGGTCCGGGACCGACCGACTCGTGGTGGTTCAGCGGCGTTTGGCCGACTCACCTGACGTAACGGGGGCCTAGCAGACCCCGGTGGTGGGCGGCATCGGACGCATGGGCGGCGCACGTGGCCATTCCGCTGTTCGGGATGTCTCGGTAGGCTCACGACCCATGCCGACGCGTGACGACGACGAGGAGCCCCGGGGCCGCCCGCTGCTCAAGTTGTTGTTCTGGGCCGGCGTCGGGCTCGCCCCGATCGCCATGCTGTTGCTGCTGCTGGCCGACGGCAACGGCGCGATGCGGATCGCCGCCGTGCTGGCCGTCCTCGCGGTGGTCCTCATCGGACTGTCGATCGGGCTGCGCGGCGACGCCGACTCGATCCGCGGCGAGCTGGAGGACATGGTCGCCGACGAGATCGACGGCCTGCAGGGCGACGTGCGGCGCGACATCGACACCGCCGCCCGGGCCGTCCACCGGCAGGTCGGCGAGAAACTACAGGCCCTGCAACAGACCGTCGACGCGATGCGGGCCCAACTCGACGCGCAGCGCGCCGGGCCACGGCCGCCGGCCGTCGGCGTGCCGGCGCAGGCGCGCGACACGGGCAGCGCTACCGGCGCGGCGACCTACGGCGCCGCGCGGGAAGGCGCGACCTACGGTGCCGGCGCCGCCACCTACGGCCGCGCCGCCGAGGGCACCACCTACGGTGCTGGGCGCGCCGCCAACACCTACGGAGCCGACAGCGGCGGCGCGCGGGAGCCCGACGACGATTGGGCGGCCAACCAGCAGCCGGCCATGGCGCAGGCCGGGCGCACCTACGGCGCCCCGGTCGACGCCGGCGGCACGCCCCGCCCGCCACGCGCCCGGATGCCCGGCGGCGTCGTCCGGCACACCGAGACGGTCCAGGTCACGACCAGGCACACGGTGGTCGACGGCGGTTCCAGCTACGGCGAGGGCAAGCGCTACCGGGACGACGACAACCGCTACCGCGCGGACGACGGTTACCGCGAGGACGACCGCTACCGCGACGAGGACCGGTACGCCGACGACGACCGCTACGGCGGCTACCGGGCCAGCGACTGGAGCGACAGCTCGCAGAGCGGCGGCACCTACGGCGGCCGGCGCCGGCAGGACGACAGCGCCGACTACGACGACGAGGGCTACGGCCGCCGCGCCCGGGTCGACGACGACCGGTCCTGGGACGCGGGCGACGGCGACGGCGACGGCGAGGAGTCGTTCACCGACCGCCGGCTGCGCGAGTTGCGCGGTGACCGGCCGGCGATCGAGCGCGGCGACGATCCCGCGTACGACCCGCAGTGGTCCTCGACCCGCGCCGGCGACCGCTGGGCCGCCGTCCGCTCCGACGACCGCGGCCGGGAGCTGCGGATGGGCGAGCGGCGGGCGAGCGTCCGGTCCGACGACACCGGCACCGAGTACCGCGTCGAGGACCGTTGGGCCGCGGTGCGCCGCGACGACGACCGGACCGCGGGCGCACCCGAGTGGTACGCCGACGCCTGGTCCGGCAGCCGGTCCCGCTCCGGCGGCACGGGCAACACGTACGGCCAGAGCCGGGACTACCAGGACGACGAGTGGACCGGCGGCCGCGCCCTCCCGTCTGCCGAACGCGACCGGGATCGGGATCGGGACCGCGACCGGGACAACGCCTGGGGCCGCGGCTCCTACGACGACGGAGGCGGCGACGCCCGCTGGCGGTGAGCGGCTATTTGTCGATGTCGCCGACGACGAAGAACATCGAGCCCAGGATCGCGATCAGGTCCGGCACGAGGCAGCCCGGCAGCAGCGTGGTCAGCGCCTGCACGTTGGCGTAGGACGCGGTGCGCAGCTTCATCCGCCACGGCGTCTTCTCGCCCCGGGACACCAGGTAGTAGCCGTTGATGCCGAGCGGGTTCTCGGTCCAGGCGTAGGTGTGGCCCTCGGGCGCCTTGACCACCTTGGGCAGCCGCACGTTGACCGGGCCGGTCAGCCGGTCGACCCGGTCCAGGCACTCCTGCGCCAGGTCGAGCGACACGTACACCTGGTCGAGCAGCACCTCGAAGCGCGAATGGCAGTCGCCGGCCCTCTTGGTCACTACGGGCACCGACAGCTCGTCGTACGCGAGGTAGGGGTCGTCGCGGCGCAGGTCGAAGTCGAGCCCGGAGGCGCGGGCCACCGGACCGGACGCGCCGTACGCCGCCGCCTGCTCCGCGGTCAGCACGCCGACGCCGACCGTACGCGCGAGGAAGATGTCGTTGCGTCTGATCAGGTTGTCGAGGTCGGGCAGGCGGCGCCGGACCTCGCCGATCGCGGCGCGGGCCCGCCGGGTCCAGCCGGCCGGCACCTCTTCCTTGAGGCCGCCGACCCGGTTGAACATGTAGTGCATCCGGCCGCCGGAGACCTCCTCCATCACCGTCTGCAGCGTCTCGCGCTCGCGGAACGCGTAGAAGACAGGAGTGATCGCGCCGATCTCCAGCGGGTAGGAGCCCAGGAACATCAGGTGGTTGAGGACCCGGTTGAGCTCGGCCAGCGCCATCCGCAGCCACACCGCGCGCTCCGGCACCTCGATGCCCATGAGCCGCTCGACCGCGAGGGCCACGCCCAGCTCGTTGGCGAACGCCGAGAGCCAGTCGTGCCGGTTGGCCAGCACGATGATCTGCCGGTAGTCGCGGACCTCGAACAGCTTCTCCGCGCCCCGGTGCATGTAGCCGATGATCGGCTCGCAGGAGACCACCCGCTCGCCGTCGAGCACCAGGCGCAGCCGGAGGACACCGTGCGTGGACGGGTGCTGCGGTCCGATGTTGAGCACCATGTCGGCGGTGTCGAGCCCGGCACCGGTGCCGACGGTCACCTCACGGAGATCCGACATGCTGGCCATCGTCCCACGTCCAGCCGTCGATACCCACCGGCTGGAGCAGCCACCAGTGATCGCCCAGGCCACCGGGCGCCATCAGTTCCGCCGCCGCGGACGCGGCCGCCAGCGCGCGCACGTAACCGGCCGGGTCCGTGCCCGCCAGGCTGATCGGTGGTCGCCCGCCGTCGGCGCCGAGCGCGCGCAGCGCCTGCCGCTGGTTCATCAGCTGGTACGCGCGACCGGCCACCGCCGAGCCGGCCAGCGCGACGGCGTCAACCGCCACGTGCGCGGTCACGTCCCGGCTCCCGTCCGGCACCGGCGGCACCTGCCGCCCCGCGCGGAAGCCGGTGAGCGTGCCGCCGACGGGCCGCTCGCCCAGCAGGTGCCCGTAGTCGACCGCGACCGCCAGCCCGCGCTCGACCGCGCCGACCGCACCGGCCCACGCCTCGTCCCGGCCGCGCCCGACCTCGCGCCGCGGCCCGTCCGGCCACCAGCGCTCCAGCCAGGCCGCGTCGGCCGGTTCGACCGGCCCGCCGGCCCGCTCTGCCCCGGTGGCGGGGTCGACCTCGACGTAACGGTCGCCCTCGACGACGTCGAGCGGCACGTTGTCGAGCCACTCGGTGGCGATCAGCAGGCCGGTGATCCCCGCCGGCGGCGCGTCCCGCCAGTCGATCACGGCGTCGAGAAACGCCGGCCGGGCCGCGAGCTCGACCGCGACGGGGTGCAGCCGGTCGCGCAGGTCTGTCGGCGCCAGCGCGAGTACGCCGGTGAGCAGCTCACCCCGGCCGGCACCCACATCGACGAAGTCCAGCCGCCCGGGCCGGCCGAGCACGTCGTCGACCCGCTCCAGGAGCCGCAGCACGGCGGTGGCCAGGACGGGCGACGCGTTCGCGCTGGTGCGGAAGTGACCGGCAGGCCCGGCACCGGAGACGAAGAACCCGTGCGGCCCGTAGAGGGCCCGCGCCATCGCGGCGGACCAGCGCATCAAAGCAGCCTAGTGGCCGGTCAAACCTCCCCGTGAAAGTCTTCACAAGTGCTGTGTCCGGTCTTTACCGGATCGCATACTTGATGTTGACCGGTACCTAACCCACGAGGACTGGATCAACAGATGAGCGCATTGCCGCGCCACCCCAGCATCGGACCCCTCACGGTCGGCATCATTGGGCCCGGCCGGGTCGGTGCGGTGCTCGGCGCCGCCCTGAGCGCCGCCGGCCACCACGTGGTCGCCGCCTCCGCCGGTTCGGCCGGCGCCAAGGGCCGGATCGCCCGCCTGCTCCCTGGCCTCCCCCTGCTCCCCGCCGCACAGGTCGCGCACGCCGCGACGGACCTGCTGGTCGTCGCCGTGCCCGACGACGATCTTGCCGGCGTGGTCGGTGACCTGGCCGACCGCGGCGCGCTGCGCCCGGGCCAGGTCGTGCTGCACACCTCCGGCGCACACGGGCTGGCGGTGCTCGCCCCGGCCGCCATCGCGGGCGCCCGGCCGCTCGCCCTGCACCCGGCGATGACCTTCACCGGCACGCCCGCCGACCTCGACCGGCTGGCCGGCATCTCGTACGGGATCACGGCGCCGGCCGACCTCAAGGCGTTCGCCGAAGACCTCGTGCACGATCTTGGCGGCAACTCCGAGTGGGTGGCGGAGCACGACCGCGCGCTCTACCACACCGCCCTCGCCCACGGCGCGAACCACCTGGTCACGCTCGTCAACGAGGCGATGGACCGGCTGCGCGACGCGGGCGTCGTCTACCCCGAGAAGGTGCTCGGCCCGCTGCTGCACGCCGCGCTCGACAACACGCTGCGGATGCGCGACGCGGCGCTGACCGGTCCGGTGGTCCGCGGCGACGCGGGCACCGTGGCCCGGCACGTGGCCGCGCTGGAGACGACCGCGCCGGACTCCGTGCCCGCGTATGTCGCGCTTGCCCGGCGCACTGCGGACCGTGCCATCGCCGCGGGGCGACTACGCCCGCACGACGCCGAGGCGCTGCTCGACGTGCTGGCCAGCGACCGGCCGGAGCGGGTCGCGTGAACCTCGTCGAGACGCGGTCCGACCTGGCCGCCGCCCGCACGGCCCTGCCCGGACGGGTGGCGGTCGTGCTGACGATGGGCGCGCTGCACGCCGGCCACGAGGCCCTGCTGCGCGCCGCCCGGGCCGAGGCCGACGCGGTGATCGCCACGATCTTCGTCAACCCGCTGCAGTTCGGGCCCAACGAGGACTTCGACCGCTATCCCCGCACCCTCGAAGCCGACCTGGAGATGTGCCGGCGCACCGGCGTCGACCTGGTGTTCGCGCCCAGCCGCGAGGAGGTCTACCCGGGCGGCGAGCCGCAGGTGCGGGTCAACCCCGGCCCGCTCGGCGAGTTGCTCGAAGGCGCGAGCCGGCCCGGCTTCTTCCACGGCGTGCTGACCGTGGTGCTCAAGCTGTTCAACCTCGTCCGGCCCGACCTCGCGTTCTTCGGCGAGAAGGACTACCAGCAGCTCACGCTGATCCGCCGGATGGTGCTCGACGTCAACCTGCCGATCGAGGTGCGCGGCGTGCCGACCGTGCGCGAGGCGGACGGGCTGGCTCTGTCCAGCCGCAACCGCTACCTGACCGAGTCGGAGCGGGTCGCGGCGCTGCGGCTCTCGGGCGCGCTGCGCGCGGGCGCGGCCGCCGCCGGGCGCGGCGCGGACGCCGACGGCGCGCTCGCCGCGGCCCACCAGGTCTTCGCCGACGGTACGACCGACGTGCGGCTCGACTATCTCGTGCTGCTCGACCCCGACCTCGGCCCGCCGCCGGGGCACGGTCCCGCGCGGATGCTGGTCGCGGCCAAAGTCGGCGGCACCCGCCTGATCGACAACGCACCGATCGATCTTGGCTGATCAATAACCCGGGGTGACCAGGCGGTTGCGCTCCGCCGTTTCGATGTGGTCCGCTTAGGACTGCACAGCCGTGGAACGCACGCTAAACGGTCCCCGGGGAGGACGCGATGCGTCGATGGACGGCAGCGGTCGTGGTGTTGGTGCTGGCCAGCGCGGCGTGCGGCGACGACGGCGGCGGGGAAGGCGGGGGAGCGGTCGCGGCACCGCAGGTCACGGCGACACCGTCTCCGCCGAGTTGCCACGCGCAGCCCGCCGCGCGTACCGCCGAGAAGCTGGACGGCACCGTCGACTGTGCCCTGCCGCACCAGGCCGAGACCATCCACAGCGGAGAGTTCACCGGGGTCGCGGCCACCTCGGCCACGGTGCCGCCGGCCAGCAGCCGCGCCTCGCTCGCGGTGTTCGGCGAGTGCGACAAGGAAGCCGCGACGGCGCTCGGCGCCGACTGGCGCGAGGCCCGGCTCCGGCTCGACCTGGTGGTGCCGTCGAAGGCCGCGTGGACGGCGGGCCAGCGCTGGTACCGCTGCGACCTCGTCGAGCTGACCGGCGTCGGGCCGGACGGCAAGGTCGCGCCCCGCTCCGGCAGCCTGGCCGGCGCGCTCGAGGCGCCGGACGCCCCGCTGCGCCTGGGCTGTGCGCTGGTCAAACTGGACAAGCGCCAGAACGTCGACACCGTCGCCGACAGCCCGTGCGACGTCAGGCACGAGGGTGAGTTCGCCGGCGTCTGGACCGCGCCGCCGAAGGTCGTCTACCCGGTCAAGGACCGCGACTACGTGCCGTTCTACGAGGGCTGCCTGAAGACCATCGCGGCGTACGTGAAGGTGCCCTACCGGGCTGGCTTCAACGCCCGCACCGGCTACATCCCGGTGCTGGCCGACAAGGCGACCTGGACCCTCGGCGACCGCGGGGTGCGCTGCTTCCTCTGGGTCCGGTTCCGGCCCCTGACCGCGTCCGCGAAGGGCGTCGGCGAAAAGGGCTTCCCGCCCAACATCGGGCAGTCGAGTTAGCCTGCGCACGTTTCCGCCCTCCGGGCGGACACCTGACGATCTGACGGGGTTCACTGAACGGATGGACCCCCGTGTCGCGGAGTTGCCCGAGCTGCCTCGCCGCCTCGCCGGCCCGGAGCCGGGCTGGGCCGAGTCCACCGACGTCGTCGTGGTCGGCTCAGGGATCGCCGGCCTGACCGCCGCGCTGCAGCTGCGCGCGGCCGGCCGGCACGTCACGGTGGTTACCAAGGAGAACATCGACGACGGATCGACCCGGTGGGCACAGGGCGGCATCGCCGCGGTGCTCGACCCGTTCGACAGCCCGGAGGCCCACGCGGCCGACACCGAGGTCGCCGGCGTCGGGCTCTGCGACCCGGCCGCGGTGCGGGTGCTGGTCGAGGAGGGTCCGACCCGCGTACGCGAGCTGATGCGCCTCGGCGCCGAGTTCGACCGCAACCCCGACGGCTCCCTGATGCTCACCCGCGAGGGCGGCCACCACGCCAACCGGATCGTGCACGCGGGCGGCGACGCCACCGGCGCCGAGGTGCAGCGCGCCCTGCACGCGGCCGTGCGGCGCGACCCTTGGATCCGGGTCGTCGACCACGCGCTCGTGCTCGACCTGCTCACCGACGCCACGGGCCGGGCCTGCGGGATCACCCTGCACGTGCTGGGCGAGGGCACCGAGGACGGCGTCGGTTCGATCCTGGCCCGGGCGGTCGTGCTGGCCACCGGCGGCATGGGCCAGGTGTTCGCCTCGACCACCAATCCCGTCGTCTCGACCGGTGACGGCGTCGCGCTGGCGATCCGGGCCGGGGCCGCGGTCACCGACATCGAGTTCGTCCAGTTCCACCCGACGGCCCTGTTCCTCGGGGAGGCCGCGCGTGGGCAGCAGCCGCTGGTCAGCGAGGCGCTGCGGGGCGAGGGCGCGCACCTCGTCGACGCCGACGGCAAGCGGTTCATGGTCGGGCAGCACGAGCTGGCCGAGCTGGCGCCCCGCGACGTGGTCGCCAAGGGCATCCACCGGGTGATGGTGGCCAACGGCACCGACCACGTCTATCTCGACGCCCGGCACCTGGGCCGCGAATACCTGGAGCGGCGGTTCCCGACCATCGTCGCGTCCTGCCGCGCCGCGGGCGTCGACCCGGCGACCGACCCGATCCCGGTCGCGCCGGCCGCGCACTACGCCAGCGGCGGCGTCCGCACCGACCTGCACGGCCGCACCTCGATACCCGGCCTCTACGCGTGCGGCGAGGTGGCCTGCACCGGCGTGCACGGCGCAAACCGGCTGGCCAGCAACTCGTTGCTGGAGGGGCTGGTGTTCGCCCGGCGGATCGCCGACCACATCGCCGGCGAGCTGCCCGCGCAGTCCCAGCCGGGGTCGCTGACCGCCGACGCCTGGGTGCTCGACCCGGGCGTACGGCCCGCGCTCCAGCGCGCGATGACCCGGGGCGCCGGAGTGCTCCGGTCGGCGGGCTCGCTGGCCGCGACCGCCGGCACGATGGTCGGCCTCGGCGCCACCCGCGGCCGCCCGTCGACCGCGAGCTGGGAGGCGACCAACCTGGTGACCGTCGCGGCGGCGCTGGTCGCGGCCGCCACGGCGCGGGAGGAGACCCGCGGCTGTCACTGGCGGGAGGACCACCCGGCCGCCCGCGACGAGTGGCTCGGCCACCTGTTCCCGGCCCTCGACGGCACCGGGGCACCGACGCTCACCTGGGAGGCGTGATGCTGCCGCAGTGGATCTCCGACGATCTCACCGCCAAGGGGCTCGACCCGGCCGAGGTCGAGCGGGTGGTGCGCGGGGCGCTCGACGAGGACCTCGGCCCGGCGCACCGGGACGTGACCAGCGAGGCGACGATCCCGGGCGAGCAGGTCGACACCGCCGACGTGGTGGCCCGCGCCAACGGCGTCGTGGCCGGGCTGCCGGTCGCGGCGGCGGTGTTCGCGCTGGCGGGCGCGCGTACGCCCGAGATCACCCTCAAGGCCCGCGACGGCGACCGGGTGTCCGCCGGTGACCTGCTCGCGACGGTGACCGGACCCACCCGCACCCTGCTCACCGCCGAGCGCACCGCGCTCAACCTGCTCAGCCGCCTCTCCGGGGTGGCGACGCACACCCGGCGCTGGGCGGACGCCCTGTCCGGCACCAAGGCGATGGTCCTCGACACCCGCAAGACCACACCGGGCCTACGGGCGTTGGAGAAGTACGCCGTCCGTGCCGGTGGCGGCACCAACAAGCGGATGGGCCTCTACGACGTCGCCATGATCAAGGACAACCACAAGCTCGCCGCGGGCAGCGTCGCCGAGGCGTACCGCCGGGTCCGGGAGGCCTTTCCCGAGGTGCCGGTGCAGGTCGAGGTCACCACCGTCGAGGAGGCGATCGAGGCGGTGGAGGTCGGCGCCGCCTTCCTGCTGCTCGACAACATGCCGCCGGCCGTGCTCCGGGAGGTCGTCGCGGCCGTGGGTGACCGCGCTGAGCTCGAGGCGACCGGCGGACTCACTGTGGAGGTCGCACCCGCGTACGCCGCCACCGGCGTCGACTACCTTTCGGTAGGGGCGTTGACGCATTCGTCACCTATCTTGGACATCGCACTCGATCTTCGCCCGCCGCACCTGAGTCGGAGCTGACCCGCATGCTGCTGTGCATCGACATCGGTAACACCAACACGGTGCTCGCCACGTTCGACGGCGACAAGTTGGTGCACAACTGGCGGATCAAGACCGACGCCCGGTCCACGGCCGACGAGCTCGGCCTGATGTTCCGGGGCCTCCTGGCCGGCGACGCCGTGGAGATCACCGGCGTGGCGGCCTGCTCGACCGTGCCGGCCGCGCTCCGCTCGCTGCGCACCATGCTCGCCCGCTACTACGGCGACCTGCCCAACGTGATCGTCGAGCCGGGCGTGAAGACGGGGGTGCAGCTCGCGATCGACAACCCCAAGGAGGTCGGCTCCGACCGGGTGGTGAACACGCTCGCGGCGTACACCCTCTTCGGTGGTCCGTCGATCGTGGTCGACTTCGGCACGACCACGAACTTCGACGTGATCAGCGCCCGCGGCGAGTTCCTCGGCGGCGCCTTCGCGCCGGGCATCGAGATCTCGTTCGACGCGCTCGCCGCGCGGGCCGCGCAGTTGCGCAAGGTCGAGCCGGCCAAGCCCCGCTCGGTGATCGGCAAGAACACCGTCGAGTGCCTGCAGGCCGGGCTCTATTTCGGCTTCGCCGGCCAGGTCGACCACATCGTCGACCGGATGACCGAGGAGTTGGGCACCGTGAAGGCGGTCATCGCGACCGGCGGCCTCGCTCCCGTGGTGCTCGGCGAATGCCGCACGATCACCCATCACGAGCCGATGATCACGCTGATCGGCCTGCGGATGGTCTACGAGCGCAACGTCGACGCCCGATAGACCATCGTCCGGTACGGCAGCACGAACGACTCGCGACCCGCGAGGTCCGGGTGCGTCCGGGCCAACTCGGCCACGTCTGTCTCGAAGCGTTTCCGGGTGTCCGGGTCGGCGGTCATGTAATAGGACCGGGTCGTCATCATTTCCACCAGGTGGACACCCGTGAGCGGCGTCTCGTGCACGAATTCGCGGTGCTCGACCGGCGTGAACCGAGGGCCGAACGCGGTGGGCCGGTCGTGGTCGCGGTCACCGGCGGTCTTGGCGATGGCATCGAGTGCGGCGACCCATGGTTCCCGGCGGTCACGCAGGTTCCATACCGCGGCGAAATAGCCGCCCGGTCGCAGCACCCGGGCCGCCTCGGCATGCGCGGCGCCGGCATCGAACCAGTGGTACGCCTGCCCGGCGATGACGGCATCGACGCTTCCGTCGGGCAATGGAATCTCTTCCGCCGAGCCCGCCAAGGCCGTGTGTCCATCCGTGGCGGCCGACAGTTGCGCGCGCATTTCCGGATCCGGCTCGACCGGGATCACGTCGTAGCCGGCGGCGATCAGGCCCCGGGTCAGGATGCCCGTGCCGGCGCCGAGGTCGACCACCCGGCGCGGTGCCGGGCCGCCGACCGCCCATTCGAAGGCGGCGCCTGGATACGGGGGACGGAATCGGTCGTACCGTGCCGCTGCCGGACCGAACGACAGAGCGTTGCGCTTCTTGGCATCCATCGCGCCTGAGCGTACCGCCAATATTCGTGACCCACGGCAATGTGACGGCCACCGATCCAAGCGGTGTCAATGCCTGGCGTGATTCCGCTGTGCCGTGGCCGGGACCGGTCGGGTCGCGCAGCCCATCACTGCGCGTGCCCGCGTGGTCCGATCCACGAGATTCCGATCAGAGTGACGTGCTTAACACGAGGCCGGGCGGCGTGGGGTTCAGCACGACGCCGCGAATCCACCACGCTCTGTTGCGCAATCTACGAATCGTGGCGGCGGTAGCGGGCGGCGATTTAACGAAAGCACAAGACTCGGCCTTGAATTTTGCCGTCCTATTGACCGATCGCGCGGCGAACGAGCTATTGTGCTCTTGTTTGTGGGAGGGACCACGCGAAAGGACAGCGGCCCGTGGCCAAGCAGATCATTCAC
>NZ_JBFAIU010000042.1:14780-34147 GCF_040654855.1 Asanoa sp. NPDC050611 | reverse complement strand
ACCCCGGGCGCCTGGTCCCTCCCCGGCAGCAGGCGCAGAAGGACCTGTCGTTCGCCGAACAGCTCTCGCTGCCGATCACGCTGCTCGTGCTGATCTTCGTGTTCGGCGGACTGCTCGCGGCCGTCGTCCCGGTGCTCGGCGCGATCGTCTCCATCGCCGGGTCGTTCTCCGTGCTGCTGTTCTTCGCGAACATCACCACGCTCGACCAGAACGCGGTCACCGTCGTGACGCTGATGGGCCTCGGCCTGTCCGTCGACTACGGCCTGCTGCTGGTCGCCCGCTACCGCGACGAGCTGGCCGCGGGCCGCGAGCCGCTCGACGCGATCGGGGTGGCCTGGGCGACCGCCGGGCGCACCATCTTCTTCTCCGCCCTGACGGTGGCGGCCGCGCTGGCCGGCATGCTGGTCTTCGGCGTCACCGCGCTCTCCGCGCTCGGCGCCGCCGGCGTCTCCATCGCACTCGTCGCGATGCTGGTCGCGCTCACCTTCAGCGCCGCCCTGGTCGGCCTGTTCCGCCGGCGGATCCGCCCGTCGAAGCGCCAGCTCGCCGCCGGCTCGGCCGACCGCGGCTTCTTCTACCGGCTGGCCCGCGGCGTGCAGCGGCGGCCGCTGGTCACCGCGCTCGCGACCGCGCTGGTGCTGATCGCCGCCGGGTTCCCGCTGCTGACCATGAAGGTCAAGGTGGACGACCTCGACGGCCTGCCCCGGTCGCTGGAGTCGGTCCGGGTCATCGACATCCTCGCCGCGGACTTCGCGACCCCGGCCCAGCCGGCGGTCACCGTGGTCGCCCGCACCGACGCCGCCGCACTCGAGTCGTGGGCGCGCTCGCTCGACTCACCGGACATCGCCGGCGTACGCCCGGCGGAGCAGATCGCGCCCGGCGTCGCGACCGTCGACATCGACGCGATCGGCGACCCGGAGGGCGAGGCGGCACTGCGCCTCGTGGACGCGGCCCGCGCCGACCGGCCCGACGGGGTCGAGTCGTGGGTGACCGGCATCGCCGGCTTCCACCGTGACCTCAACGACCTGTTGCTGTCGCGGCTCCCGTACGCCATCGCCCTGACCCTGCTCGCGATGGTCCTGCTGCTCTGGGCGATGACCGGTTCGCTGGTCGTGCCGTTCAAGGCGGTGCTGATGAACGTTGTCTCGCTCGGCGCGACGTTCGGGGTGCTGAACGCGGTCTTCGAGCACGGCGTGCTGTCCGGGCTGTTGCACACGCACGTGGTCGGCGGCATCAGCCCGTTCGTGCTCGTGACGGTGTTCGCGTTCGCGTTCGGCCTGTCGATGGACTACGAGGTGTTCCTGCTGGCCCGGATCAAGGAGCACGTCGACCGGGGTGTGCCCAACGACCTGGCGGTCCGCCGCGGCCTGCAGCACTCCGGCCGCATCATCACCTCGGCGGCGCTGCTCATGGTGGTCGTCTTCAGCTGCTTCCTGACGGGTCGGATCGGCACGGTGCAGCAGATCGGCCTGGGCCTGGCGGTGGCGGTCGCGGTCGACGCGACCCTGGTCCGCTGCGTCCTCGTCCCGGCGACGATGACGCTGCTGGGCCGCTGGAACTGGTGGTCACCGCGCCCGCTGGCCCGCCTGCACCGGCGGCTCGGCCTCGGCCACTAGAACCGCACCGGGTAGGTCTCGTTCGTGAGCCAGCGGGGGAGCAGGTTGGCGTAGTACGGGCTGCCCAGCGTCTCGCTGGTGCCGCCCGGCAGGGACGAGACCGCCCGGATGCCGTCGCGGGTCGGCTGGGCCACGGCGCGGCGGACCGGGCCGCCGCCGAAGGTGAACTCCGTGGCCGAGTCGGCCCGGACGTTGTGGCCCGCCACGTCGACCGTGCTGAAACCGCCGTCGACCGGGACGCCCGGCAGGTCCGGCAGCGGCGCCGGGAAGGCGCCGCCGGCCGGCGGGATCGACCACGGCGCGCCGAGCGGCGCCGCGAACGTCACCCGGTGCAGGCGGCCCCAGCGGTAGTCGTCCTGGCGCGTCGAGCCGCCGAACGCCGCCGCGAACGACGGGCCGGACAGCAGGGTGAGCGCGTCGGCCAGGCTGCGCAGCAACAGCACGTCGCGGCGGTCGGCCGGGTCCGCGACGCCGTGCACCGCGTAGAAGTCCAGGCCGGAGGCGCCGACGCCGTGCCGGCTCGGGAAGCGTTCGAGGAGCACGCGCAGGGCCTTGAGCGCCTCGTCGCCGCCCGGTTGGGGCAGACCGTACGGTGCGACGGCCGCGTCGACCACGTTCCTGACGTACTGGCCCCGCCAGACCGCGTAGATCGTCGCCGCGACGCTGTCCGCCACCTCGCCGCGCGTGGGCGTCCGCCGGCCGCCGTCCACATCGGAGGCGTCGTAGCCCTCCGGGATGCCGGTCGGGGTCGTGCAGTCCCAGCGGGCCAGGCGGTCGACCGCTTCCACCACGCGCTTGTCCGCGGCGAGCGCGGCCAGCGCGGGCGTCTCGCTGCGGGCGGCCCGGCGCATGGCGTTGCGGATGTACGGCCGGAAGAACTGCGCGTCGAGCAGCGTCACGTCGGCCTGCTGCTCCTGCACGTCCCGCGTCGAGACCTTCTTGCCTCGCGCGATGGCGTCGCGTACCAGCGCGGTGATCCGGCCGGCCCGGAATCCGTCGTAGCCGACGTTGAGGTAGTAGATGCCGCCCGTCGCCCGCCGCTGGTTGAGCGGGTCGTTGTCCAATGTGGTGCCGGCCGGGTCGTTGTTGGCGTTGACGAAGAAGCCGGCCGGCGGGTCGACCACCTGCGGCATCTCGCGCGGCGGCAGGATCTCGTAGGGCAGCGCCTGACCCGGGTAGTGCCGCGTGGCCGGCAGCCACTCGTTGCCGCCGGTGCCGTCCCGCAGCAGGTAAGGCGGCCGCCCACGCACGGCACCGGCCTCCAGGTCCTCCCGCAGCGGCATCTCCGCGCTGGTGAGGTAGGCGATGTGGCCACGGACGTCGGTGACCGCCCAGTTCTGCGAGCCGACGTCGAAGATGTCCAGCGCCTGCTTGAAGTCGTCGATGTCGCGCGCCCGGTCGAACAGCCGGGAGGCCTCCAGCTCCCGGGTGGGTGAGAAGCCCGCGTACTGGACCGACAGGGCCGTGCCGGCCGCGCGGTCGAGGGAGACGATCGGGCCGTTGTTGCGCCGGGGCACGATCAGCGTCGCGGCCGGGACCGCGCCGCCCGGTGGCACGGTGACGATGGCGTCGGTCGCGTCGGGCGTGCGCGCGTTGACCCGGAACGTCTCCGGGATCGCCTGGACGGGCTCCCGCTGCCCACGATGGACGGTGGCCAGCCCACTGGGCGACGCCGGGTCCGGCACGACCTGCTCGACGTAGGTGTCGGTGACGTCCATCGGGTTCGTGGTGGCGCCCCAGGCGATCCGCTGGTTCTGCCCGAGGATGACGTACGGCGAGCCCGCGAAGCTCTCGCCCTGCACGTCGAACCCGGCACCGCGCAGCGCGATCGGGTAGAACGTCGACGGCGTGGTCAGCGACAGGTGCGGGTCGTTGGCGAGAATCGGCCGGCCGGTGTCGGTGTGCCGCCCGGCGATGGCCCACTCGTTGGACCCGAGGGTGAACGAGCGGTCGACGGCCTGCGCGAGCATCGGGGTGCGCTCGACCCGGGCCTGGTAGTCGCGGGCGAGCCGCAGCGCCGGGCTGGACAGGGCGGTCCGGTCGCGGTCGCGCGGCGCGCCGTGGTGGCCCTTCGATCGGGTCGCGTCGGGCACGGTCGAGGCGTCGCTGAACGGCTGCGACCGGAACAGGTCCTCGCTGAACAGGGCCGCGCCGTCGAAGCCGCCTTGCGCACCCGCGCGGGCGTACGCGTCGGCGGCCACCGTCAGGTCGATGTCGAGGTCGAACGACAGGCTGAACGCGATCGCCTTGCCGATGACGAGGCTGTCGACCGGCGTCCACGGCGCGAAGCGGGTCACCCGGACCGCGGCGTACTGGGCCGGCAGCGGGTTGCGGGCGACCCAGGCGTTGACGCCCGCGGCGTACGCGTCGAGACCTGCCCGCATGTCCTTGCCCTGTGCCGCCAGGCCGCGTTCGGCCGCCCGCCGCAGCCCGATCGTCCGTGTCTCGACGTCGCCCGGCAGCGCCTGCTGGCCCAGCAGCTCGGCGAGCGTGCCGGAGGCCTGCCGGCGGGTCACGTCCATCTGGAACAGCCGGTCGGTCGCGTGCTGCCAGCCCTGCAGAAAGAGCAGGTCGTGCTCGTCGCGGGCCGAGACGTGGGCGATGCCGTACGCGTCCCGCGTGATCGCGCCGGCGTGGTGCATGCCGGGAATCCGCAGCTCGCCCGGCGAATGCGCGGCCGCGGGCGGCGCCCACCCGAAGGTGACCGGGAGGAGGACGGCGGTGAGCAGGCCGAGCATGCGACGACGCATCCGAACCTCCGTCGAGGGTGGAGGGTGGCGCTCTTGAGCGCACCTTAGTCACCGTTCAACCACCGGGCAACAGGTCGATGCGTTCACCGCGCCGTGATCTTGGCGTAATCGCTCCGAGATGGAGCGATCGCAGATTGATCAACACCTGTCCATCGGTGCAAGGAGAGCTCATGGCGCCCACCCCGCCGACCGATGCCGAGCTGGATGTGTTCATCCGGGCCCGGCTCGCCTCCCTCGGAATCGACCTGGATCAGCTGCCACCCGGCACCGCCGCCGACCCGGAGACCGGCGCGCCGGGCCAGGCGTCCGTCCTCGCCTCGCTGCGGTCCTTCGTCCGCGGCACGATCGCCGGCCTGGCCGCCTACCAGCTGCCGACGCCCGACGGCACCGACCCCGCCGTCGCCCGCGCCCTGTCCCAGCAGCCGGCGCCGCTGCTCTACCCCTCCATCGCGACCGAGTGGAGGAAGCCGTGACCATCGAACCCGCCGACACCGGCGTCGACCGCCGGGCGTTCCTGGCCCGGGCCGCCGCCCTCGCGGCCGTCACCACCGTGGGCGCCGTGGCGCTGCCCGCCGTCGCGTCCGCCACCGGCAAGCCGCCCACGCTGGACAACCCGAACGCGTTCGTCCGGCCCCGGCCCGAGGCGCTGGCCGACCCGACCGAGCTCACCATCGCCGAGGCCGCCTGGCTCATCCGCGAGCGCAGGCTTCGGCCGGAGGAACTGCTCGAGGCCTATCTGGCCCGGATCGCGGCGTACGACGGCACCTACCAGGCCTTCAACGTGGTCCTCGCGGAGCAGGCGCGCCTCGCCGCCCGGAGCACCGGTCGGGGCGCGCTGCGCGGCATCCCGCTGGCCATCAAGGACAACTACTACACGGCCGGCGTGCACACCACGGCGAACTCGTTCCTGTTCCAGGACTTCGTGCCGCCGTTCGACGCGACCGCGGTCGCGCGGCTGAAGGCCGCGGGCGGGATCGTGCTCGGCAAGACGCAGATGGGCCCGCTCGCCACGACCCGCGCGACCACGCCCGACGGCGAGGTCACCACGGTCAACGCGTGGACCCCGACCAACCCGAACACCGACCCCGGCGGCTCGTCGACCGGCACCGCCACCGCGGTCGCGGGCCGGATGGCGACCTCGGGCATCGGCACGCAGACCGGCGGCTCCATCACGGCACCGTCGAACGCGCAGAACCTGACCGGCATCAAGCCGACGATGGGCCGCGTGTCGCTGCACGGCATCATTCCGCTCAGCTACACCCGCGACCACCCCGGCCCGCTGGCCCGCGACGCCAAGGACGCGGCCATCATGCTGACCGCGATGGCGGGCCCGGACCCGGCGGATCCCCGCACCCAGGGGCTGCCGAACGTGCCGAACCTGATCGACGCGGCCACGCCGGTCCTCCACCGCGGCCAGGTGAAGCTGCGCTGGAACACCCGGATCGGGGTGCTGCCCGGCTTCGCGGACGGCACGTCGGCGACGGCGCTGGCCCGGCAGGCGTACCTGGCGGCGCTCGCCGCGATCCCGGGCGCGACGCTGGTCGAGGTGCCGCTGCCGACGGACTGGAACCTGTTGACCGGCAACAACTTCAACAACGTCCGGCTGCCGGAGCGCAGCGAGCCGTTCATGCCGTACCTGCGGGACAACCTGCGCGGCTTCGGCGTCTCGCTGTCGGGCTGGCTGCAGGGCGCGCTGTTCGGCGGCAATGAGTTCCTCATCGGACAGCGGGCCAAGGTGCTGCTGCTGGAGCGGGTGCTGGACCAGATCTTCGACAAGTGCGACGTCGTGGTGCAGACCAACCCGGTGCCGTTCGACATCATCGGGCTGCCGGAGCTGGCGCTGCCGATCGGGTTCACCGCCGCGGGGGTGCCGATCGGGACGATCCTGGGCGGCCTGCCGTACGGGGAGGACCGGTTGCTGTCGGTCGCGGCCGCCTACCAGGCGGTCACGGACTGGCACCACCGCCGTCCCGCGGACCCGCCCGCCGCGGGGGCCGCGGCCCGGATGGCCCGGCCGCGCCTGACGGCGGAAGAGGTGCTCGAGCTGTCCCAGTAGCCGTCGCTCCCTGGGCCGACCCGCTCCGGCGGGTCGGCCTAGGGCTCGGGCTCGAACAGCGCGTCGAGGCTCATCCAGTTGTCGCGGGCGGCCCGGGCGGCGCCCTCGACGTCGCCGGCCGCGCACAGGTCGACGATGCGATCGTGCAGAGCCACGGAGTCGCGCCCGCTCAGCGACGCGAAGCGCAGCCGCTCGAGCCGCCGGAGCACGGGGGTGAACTGCTCCAGCACGGTGCGTACCGCGGCATTGGCCGATGCCGTCACCGCGACGCCGTGGAACTCGTCGTCCGAGGCGATCGCCGCGTCGACGTCGCCGGCCCGCAGCGCCGCCGCGAACCGCTTGTTGGCGGCGCGCATGGCGTCGATCTCGTTCGGCGTCAGACGCGGCACCGCCTCACGCACCGCGAGCTCGTGCATGGCCGCGGTGACCGACTGCGCCGCGCGCGCGGACCGGACGTCCAGCGGGCTGACCATCGTGTAGCGGCCGGGCTTGGTCTGGACCAGCCCGGCCTCCTCGAGCCGGGTCAGCGCCTCGCGCACCGGCGTGCGACTCACGCCGAGCCAGCGGGCCAGATCGGCGTCGTTGAGCCGTTCGCCCGGTTCCAGCGTGCCGTTGACGATGGCGTCCCGGATGGAGTGGTAGGCGTTGTCCCGCAGCAGGGACCGCGGGATGACGTCCACGTGGCTAGGAACCGGCATGCAACATATTACACACGGAGAACAGCCGCGCGTCCACGCGACACCCGGCACCGATGATCATGCGGTGGTGGTGGGGTCGTCGTCCCAGGCCAGGGAGCTCATCTTCCAGCCCGCGGGTGTGTTGACGAACTGGGTCGTCTTCGTTCCCTTGCCCTCGAACCACTCGCCGTCGAGGTAGCCGGACTTCTCGTACCGGCTGAAGCGGTGTGCGATCGATCCCGCGATCTCCGTCGTCTCCGAGGTCTCCCACTCGCGGAACTCGGTCAGCGTCCCGTCGGTAAGGATCTTCTCGCGCGGCTCGACGAACTGGTCCAGGTCGTAGATCACCGGGGTGCCGCCGACGTTCTTGATGATCACGCCTTCGGGGATGAAGACCTCGTGGATCGACGCGACGTTCGGTGGGGTGCCGCCGACGTTGGTGAAGGCCCCCATGAACGTTGTCATCAGGGCGTCGAGCTCCGACTTCACGCCGCCGGGCCGGCTGTCTTGGCGGGCCCGCCACTCGTCGGCCAGCACGGACCAGATCTCGAGATCCATCCGTCCGCCGGCTCCGTCCGGGCAGACCTGGCGCAGCGTGCCGTCGTGGCTCATGCCGAGCCGCTTCGCGACCGCGATGCTGCGCTCGTTGCCTGACCTCGTGCGCCACTCGACGCGGGCGATGCCGCGTTCGTCGACCGCCCAGTCGATGATCCGTTGCGCGGCGCGGGCGATCAGCCCGCGGCCCTGCGCGCCGGGCTCCAGCCAGCAGCCCGCCTCGCAGAGGCCGAGCGCGGTGTCGAAGGAGACGAACATGACGCCGCCGACCAGCACCCCGTCGAGCCAGATGCCCCAGATGCCGCCGGCGTCGCGGGCGCGTTTGTCCGCGTACCCCTGGAGCACCACGCGGGCCGAATCCACGTCGCGGGCGACGAAGCTGGGCGAGACCCACGGCAGGATGTGCTCGCGGGCCCGGTCCAGGTGGGCGAGGAACTCCTCGGCGTGCCAGGGCTCGAGCGGGCGCAGAACGGCCGAGTCGGCGAGGGGTAGCGCGAACATCACGACCTCCGTACATAACAAACGTTTGGCATGTACGCTATCAGGCCATGAGCCCGGCCCGCACCGACCATGACTCGCGCCGCCAGGACGTCTCGGAGGCGGTCTGGCAGGTCCTGGCCGCGCACGGGTTCGGCGGCCTCACCATGCGCGCCGTCGCGTCGGCGTTGGGGTCGTCGACCGGACTGGTCACCCACTACTTCGCGGGCAAGCGCGAGCTGATCGCCCACGCCCTCGACATCCTCGAGGCACGCACCGCCGCGCGCCCCCGGCTGGCCCCGCCGGCACCCGGGCTGGCCGCGCTCCGTACGCAGATGCTCAATATCCTGCCCCTGACTCCGGAAGGGGCCGCGATGAACCGGATCTGGGTCGGCTCGTGGGACCTGGCCCTGTCCGACCCCGACCTGTTCGCCGCGCAGACGTTGCGCTACGACCGCATCCGCGCGGGCCTGCGTGACTCCATCGAGGAGGCGCAACGGCTCGGCGAGCTGCCCGACGACGACCCGGGCCGGCTGGCGACGACCGCGCTCGCGTTCACCCACGGCCTGGTGGTCCAGGCGCTCTTCGACCCGGAGCGGTTCCCGGCATCGACACAGACCCGCCTGGTCGACGACTTCCTCGCCGCCCTCACCGACTGACCCGCGCTGCTCGCCGGCTGCCGAAGGCGAAATGAAGCTGAGCGGTGCTAACTTCCGCTGCGACGCTGGTCGACATTGGGGGGACGGTGTCGTTTCGTTTCTTCCTGCTGACCGTCGCGCCGCCGCTGCTGGGAGTCGGTCTCGGTTACCTGCTCGGCGGCCGGCGCGCCGGGTTCCGGACCGTACGGATCCGCGCGCTCTGGCTGGTCTGGCTGGCCGCACTGGTGCAGTTCGCGCAGTACTCGCTGGCCGGCGTGCGGCATGTCGTCGAGGACGTGGCGGGCCTGCCGATGCTCGCGCTCGTGTTCGCGATCGTGCTCGGCTGGCTCGCGATCAACCTGGGGGGCTGGCCCGGAGCGATCCGGGCGGCCGGCCTCGCGATCGTGCTCGGTGCGGTGCTCAACGGGGTGGTGATCGCCGCGAACGGCCGGATGCCGTACGACCCCGTGGCCGTGGCGAAGGTGAGCGAACGCGACGGCCTGGAGACCCCCAAGAACGAGCCGGCCGGGCCTGGTACCCGGCTTGCCTGGCTCGGCGACACCATCCCGATCCCCGGCCTCCGCAAGGTGGCCAGCCCGGGTGATGTCCTGATCAGCGTCGGCGCCTGCGCGTTCGTGGTCCTCGTCATGCGCCGTCGCCCGGAAGAGGCCGCATCCACCGAGGAAGCGGTGACCCGCACGGCCGAACCGAAAGGAGCAAACCCGTGACCAGATCAATACCATGGCGGCGCATCGCGTACGCCATCTGCGCCATCGCCACCCTCGCCGCACTGCTTTACACGATCGGCGCCCCCTGGGATTCGCACTGACCCCGTTCTTTGGAGGATGACCATGCGAGCACGTCTCTGGCTCACCGTCGCCGCTCTGGCGACCCTGCTGTACACAGTGGGCGCTCCTGTTTCGCACGGGCCGTGACCGCCGTGCGCGCCCGGATCCTGCTGACCGTGGCCGCCCTGGCCACGCTCCTCTACACGATCGGCGCACCGGTCAGCAACGGCGGCTGACCCACGCTCCGGCGGCGATCATGTTCGCCTGCCCGTTCAGCGGGTACGCGGGAGGTGAGCCCTTCGAGTGAGGAGGTCGCCATGTCCGACAACCAGCCGCCGGTCACCCGCGTCGAGCAGCCCTTGACCGACGACAGCATTCGCGTGCGCCAATTGAGCCACTATCAGTTCAGCTGGGTCGCGGGAGAGCCCGGAGCCGGCGGGACGTGGACCCTGCAGCTCGTCCTCGACCAGGGTGCCTGGGAGGAGGTCCTCACGATCAACGGCGAGGATGCGGACAACCTCCAGGACCTGCTGTCCACGGCCAACGACGTGCACTTCGACGTCGGCCGTCGGGTGTTGATGTTCGGAACCGCCCCGGTCGGGTCGGCCTGAACGGCTTCAGACAGGATCGGTGTACGAGATCGGCTTGCCGGTGGCGTGGGCGTATGCGATCTCCCTGCTCGTGGACTCGCCGATATATCCGCCTGGGTTGACGACCAGAACCCGGTCAGCCAGGTCGATCTTGCGCAGGTGGAGGGCGTCCAGCGCGGCCTTCTGCTCGTTGGTGATCAACTCGTCTGCTTCGTGATCCTCGGCGCGCAGGAGGACGCCTGGCGCGACGACGATGACACCTGCGAAGGTCAGATCGCGGTTCGCCGCGCTCATCTCGCCCGCGAAGCGGGTCGAGCCGCAGATGCAGACGATCTCGGGTCGGTCGGGCACGGCTCAGTCCTTCGGGTCGAACGGTGCGCGTAGCCATCACGGACGGGCACACGAGCCAACAGCGTACGCAGGGCGATGGCGGTCCGGGGTGCACCCGGCCAGGGCGTCACTGTCCGGGAGGGATCGGAGCCCAGAGGCTGAAATGTGCGCCGCTCGGGTCCCGTACTCCGGCCATCGGCCCGATCGCGGTGATCACCGGGTCGGCCGTGATGGTGGCGCCCAGGTCGGCCGCACGCCTGGTGGTCGCGACGATGTCGTCGGTGGCGAAGTAGAGGTTCCACCGGTTCGGGCTGCCGGTGACACGCTTGCCGACCACACCAGCCACGGCGTCGTCGCCGACGTGCAGCGTGGTCCACGCGATGCCGTCCAGCTCGGCGGTGTGCGGGACCAGCCCCAAGGCCTGCTGGTAGAAGGCCGAGGCAGCATCGGTGTCGTCGGTGAGCAGCTCGAACCATGCCATCGTGGCGGGCTCGCCGACCAGCGCCGCGCCCGGCTGCCGGTGCGCCTGCCAGAGCCCCACGGGAGCTTCGGTGGGGTCCGTGATGAGGGCGGCTCGGCCGCGGTCGGCGCGGTCGTGCGGCGGGACGGTGACCCGACCACCGGCGTCACCGACGGCACGGACGGCCGCGTCGACGTCGTCGACGGCCAGGTAACCGAGCCACGCGGACGGACCTGCGTGGTCGGGCGTGCTGATCGCGGCTACGACCGCGTCGCTCACGTACGCCCGCGCATACGCGTCGGATTCGAGGGCGTCGAAGCGCCAGCCGAACAGCCCACCGTAGAAGGCCATTGCGGCGGTGTGGTCGTCGGTGTGCAGCTCGAGCCAGTTCGGCGTGCCATGGGGGTAGGAGGTGCGGATCGACATTGCCACTCCTTTTTCCCAGTCTACCGAGGCGGCCGTGAGCCGATTGATGTTGGACCGGAACCGTCGCACGTCGCGCCGTGTCCAAGAGCTATGAGTGACGGCAAGGAAGCGGGTTCCGGGCTCAAGGGGGGTGTCCAGCTTCCTGGGTTGGGCGGTGTGCGGGTCGAGGTCGTACCGCATCCGCGGGTTCGGACGTTGCTGCGACGCGCGACGGCTGCCCGCTGGCGACTGCTGGCGTTGCTCGGCGCGTTCCTGGCGACGATCCCCACGTGGCCGGCCCTGGACGACGTGTTCCGGACCGGCGCGGTGACCCAGGATCGTCCGAACTTCGAGGGCGGTGAGCTCGCCCTCCTGGTGGCGATCGTGCTGGTCGTGCCGATCACGTGGGTCGCAGTGGGTCAGGGTCCCGGTCGACTCGTCGGCGCTCTGCTCGTCGCGTCCGTCACCGGATGGTCGCTGACAACCCGGCTCTGGGCGAGCTGGGCCACGCCGCCCACGGTGGATGACGTGCTCCGCGGCTACCTGATCGTGGGGTGCGCGATCGTGGCCGCGGCCCTGTGGCTCGATCGGCACCGAAACCCCATCACCCGGCTCGGCCTCGCCCTGCTCGGCGTCGGATGCGCCGCGATCGTCGCCTTACCCACCGTCGGCAACGCGTCGACTCCGGCGCGGGACGCGCTGCTGCCCCTGCCCAAGGGAGTCGTCATCGTGGCCGAGGACTCCGGATGCGAGTCCGGCGGCTCATGCGAGCGTGGCTTCCAATTGACCGGCACGGATCCGCAAGCGACGGTACGCCTGCTCACCCGCCACCTCGAGGACCGCGGCTGGCGCATCGGCGACGAACACCAGGGTAAGGCCTGCCGGCGGCTCGGCTACCTGGCCAACCCGTACCGCGCCTGCGTCTCGGTCTCGTACCTACGCGGCCCTGGCACGGTCGAGGTGCGCTTCGACGTCTTCAACCCACGCGAGCCACGGATCTCCTACTGATCGGTGGGCGCGAGGAACGGAGACGCCAACGGCGTACGCGGAGCGTGACCGTCGTGCTTCTCGTAGGCGTCACGCACGGCCTGCGGGATGGCGCCGCGATCGCCGACGGGCGCGAGGCCCAGCTGGCCGCCGTACCGGTGGGCCCAGGCACGGATCGCACGGGTCTCCTCGCGGCGGCTCGCCCCCTCCGCGGAGATCACGGTCCGGGTGTGCCGCCGGCCGTCCGGTGTCACCCTCGTTCCGGCGTCCACGAACGGTTGGAGCGCCTGCCGGAACCTGTCGGCGTTCCCGCTCGACAGGTCGATCTCGAAGGACACGCCGTCGACGGCGAACGGCACTGTCTCGTTCGCGGTGCTGCCGTCGAGGTCGTCGACAAGCTCGACGATGGTCGCCTTGGCCATTTGAGCGGATCCCCCACGTGGAAACGGACGTTTTACCCTCCCTGCACCGTAGCCGATCGCTGATCGAACGCCGAAGCCCACCACGACCTCAGGCACGCGGCTACGCGCGCTGGTACTCCTCCCAGGTGCGCTTGGTGACCGCCGGGCCGTCGTCGGGGCCGCGGTTGGCCAGGCCGTTCTGGCCCAGGTAGTAGTCGCCCGCCTGGTGCTGGGCGCCGGTGGACTGGTCCGTGTCCGAGATGGCGATCGCGTGGATGTGGTACGGCCAGTCGCCCTGCGACGGGTTGCGCAGCCAGGCGGCGAAGCCCACCGTCCGCAGTTGCCGCACGACCGTCGTACGCGTGGCCGTGGTCATGCCCGTCACCGAGATGTCCAACGCGCCGCCGCCGTCGTGCGTGCCGGCCGACGCCGGGGTGCCGGTGTTGTAGGAGCCCTGGGTCAGGGTCAGCGTGCTGCCGAGCAAACGTTCGGCTTCCAGCAGCATCGACCGGGTACGCGTGTTCACCTGCACGCCGCGCAGCGTGACGATGCTGCCCGGTGAGATCGCCCGCACGACGGTGTAGCGCCCGTCGCCCAACGACCGAAGTGAGGTGGGTCCAGGCAGGCCCGTGGCGTCCAGGCCGGTGTAGCCGAGCGAGCGCTGGTACGCCGCGTACGCCGCGATGGTGCTCGTGCCGAAGTGTCCGTCCACGTAGGTCGCCGACAGCAGCCCGCGGGCCTGGAGGGCGCGCTCCACCTGCAGGACGCTGTCCTTGGCGCCGGGGGTGAGCGCGGTGTCCGGCCGGCGCGGGTCGATCTGCGCGGCCTTGATGACCGCCTCCATGTCGACCTGGGGCAACGCGGCGTGTGCCAGCCCGGCGGGGAGGGCACCCGTGATGGTCGCGGCAGCGGCGGTGGCGATCAGGCGTCTACGGGTCAGCATGCCCGCAGCATAGATCGGCGACTATCGAAATCTGAAGAAGATCGCTAATATTTTTCAAGCACATGCACAACGAAGGAGCTTTTTGACATGCGCCGTTTCCGTGCCGGCAACGTGCTGGCAGCCCTGGTCGTCGTCGCCGGCATGACGGCGGTTCCGGCCGCCGCACCCGCGGTCGCGGCCGCCCCGCGGACGTTGCGGGTCTACAACAACAACATCGAGAACCTGGTCCGCAACAACTCCGACGGCACGTGCACCCGGATATCGGGGCCGGACCACCTGACGTCGATGCTCGTCGACGACGCCGGTCGCCCGGGCACCGCCGACGTCCAGGCGCCCGACCTGCTGATCGTGCAGCAGGTCCGCGGCACCGGGCAGGCGACCGCGTACGCCGACCAGCTCTCGGCGAAGTTCGGATTCCCGGCGGGGACCTATCGGGCGATCGTCGCCTGGGACGACCCCGAGCCGTGGGGCGGCACCCACAAGTGCAGCGACCAGTCGCTCGGCGACCTCAAGAAGAAGCAGACCAACGGCCTGATCTACAACACGCGTACGCTCAGCCTCGCCGCCGGGGACGTCTCCAGGTACTGGAGCGCGGGCTGGCTGAAGCCGGGCACCGCCTACGCCGACGGTGCCGGTTGCACCCTCTACAAGCCACCGAACAGCGACGACGGCGCGACGTACCAGTACAAGTGGAAGCGGACGAGCGCGATCGCCGCCCGCTTCACGATCCGGGACGGCGGCACGACCGTGTTCGCGGCGACCATGCACCTGCCGGAGGAGAACCGGCAGAACGCCTGCGCCGGCGACGGTGACAAGGGCATCGGCGGCACCGGCATCCACCTAGGTGCCGACGCCACGAGCCTGCTCAACGCGTCGACGATCCGGATCGTCGGCATCGACGCGAACCGCACCGGCATTCCGGCCGGCGTGCTCTCGGGTTACGGCATGTCCGGCTACGGTACGGCGGCCACGAGCGGATCGAGCAAAATCGACTACCTGTTCGTCCGGGGTACGGTGCAGCCGTCGAGCGTCGGTCACACGGTCGCCGGGACGAAATCCAACCACAAGGCGTTGTACGGGTTCGTCTCGTACTGAGGGCCGGCCCGCGATGCGCGGCGGGCGTGCTCGCGTAAACTGACCGGTCGTGAACGCCTTGGATCCGAAGGCGATCGCCGCGAAGTTGATGGGTGAGCCGATCGCCGACGCCGACGACGCCCGGGTCGCGGACGCGAAGCGCCGCTTCGACCGGCACGAACGCGAGCGTGCCGGTCTGCGCCGCCAGGCCCAGCCGCCGGACGGCGACGGGACACCGCCGTCCGACGAGGATTGTTAGGCTGCCCACTTCCCACTGACGGGGGTGTGGGTATGCGCCGGCGACCGTGGTGGCGGGCTCTGGCACCGCTGGTCGGCTTCGCGCTGCTCACCGGTGCGCTGGCCGCGGGCGCCTTCCTCGAGCTCGACGTCGTGGTCCGGGACTGGTGCGACGCACACCGGCCGCGCGCCGGCTTCCTGGTCGCCAAGGCGCTCTACTTCCTCGGCTCGGCGAACCTCATCGCCGCGATCCTGCTCGTCGTGGCCGTGCTGCTCGGGCTGCGGGACCGCACCGTGCGCCCGGCCGTGGCGGTCGTCGGCACCGCGCTGGTCAGCTACGTCGTGGTGGTGCCGCTGAAGGTCTGGACCGACCGGTCCGCGCCGCACGCACCGTGGTACGACGCGGTCGAGGTGTTCGCCAACGACGCGGGCTGGTCCTACCCGTCGGGCCACGTGGTCAACACGCTGATCTGGTATCCGGTCGTGGTGCTGCTCGCCGAACGTGCGGTGCACCGTCCACTGAGCACCGTGGTCCGGCGCGCCGTCCTGGTCGTGCCGGTGGTGCTCGTCTTCGCGTCCGTGACCTACCTGGGCTACCACTGGCTCACCGACAGCGTCGCCGGCCTCCTGCTCGGGCTGGCGCTGGCTCAGTCGCTGAACGCCGTCTGGTCCACATCGAACAGTTGGCCGCGACCGCCGCGGAACACCAGATAGAGGTCGTGGAAGCCGTTGGCGGCTCCGGGGCTGGTGTCCACCCAGGACGTCGCCGTCTGCCAGGTCGTGCCGTTGCCGGCGGGGACCGTCATCGTGGCGACGAGCGGGCCGTGCGGGCTGTCGACGCGGGCCTCGATCACGCCGCCGGCGCGGGGTGCGACCGTGGTGTGGAGGCGCAGTTCGCCCTTCTGGTCGGCGAAGCCCGCGGCCGAGCCGTCGGCGAAGTTGACGTTCGACCAGCGCAGCCAGCTGCCGTCGCGGACACCTGTGGCGATGTTGTCCCTGATCCGCAGGCCCGGCGAGTGGCCGTCGTTCTCCGCCGCGGGATAGGTGGAGAACACGTCCTTGCGGTCGGGCAGGGCCGGCAGGTCCGTGGATGCGAACGTGGTGACGCTCTGGGCGCGCAGCGTCGCGGTGAAGGACCGGTCGTGCGTACGGACGTCGCGCAGTCTCCGCATGTTCTCGCTGGCCGACGTGCGGTACGCGCCGACCTCACGAGTTTTCGGGAACCCGCCCGCGAGGGCGACGTCGAGCGTGACGTCGGTCGTGTTGTTGTTGACCACCACGATGCTGAAGTCGCGCTTGCCCTTGTACGCGGTGACCGAGACGCCGGGCACCGGCGTCCTGGTCGCCCCGATCATCCGGTCGCCCGGGTCGAGGAAGCGGCTGTACTGGCCGATCGTGTAGTAGCGCTTGAAGATGCGGTACTGGCCGTTCTCGGTCGGGTTGCCGCTCTGCGGCGTTCCGGTGTTGACCAGGCGGATCAGGTCGGAGCCGTCGGCGCCGTTGTTGGCGGCCGGCCACCACCAGAAGTAGGCGTTGAGCCCGGTCTCGGCGAACAGGTTCCCGATCAGGTTCGCGTACCGCAGGCCGTCGCTGATCGTGTTGTTGACGAAGAGCCGGTCGCGGGGCGCGCCCTGGTTCATGTACTCGGTCTGCCAGATCGTCTTTCCCCGCTCCTGCGACGCCGCGAAGGCGCCGGGTGCCGCACGGGTGGCGTCGTCGATCAGGCCGGCGTAGCCGTGCGCGGCGACGACGTCGACGTACGCGTCGGCGGCCGGGTCGAGGACGGCGGGTTGGGCGAACCGCTCGTCGAAGGCGACGCCCTCGCCGAGCACGATCTTCGCCTGCACGCCGCGGCGCGCGAACGTCGGACCCAGGTGGTCGCGGACCAGCACGCGCAGCTCCTCGGGGGTCCACTGGCTGCTCGAGTAGCCGGTGGTGACCTCGGGCTCGTTGGTCGGCGAGACGTGCGTGATCCGGATGCCGAACTCGCGCTCGTAGCCGAGCACGTACTCGGCGAGGTAGTCGGCGTACGCCTGGAACATGTCTGGTCTGATCTTGTTGGGCGGTCCGTCGGGGCCGGCGGAGACGACGCTGTTGTTCTGCTTCATCCAGGCCGGCGGGCTCCAGACGCTGGCGAGGAACGTCCTGACGCCGCGCTTCTTCGCCTCGCGCATCAGCCACACCTGGTGCGCGTCGAAGCTCGCCTTGCGGGCCGGCCAGTCGGGCTGGTCCCAGACGAAGACGCCGGGCTCCGGCTCGATGGTCTGCGTCGGGCCGTCGTAGAGCTGGTCGCCCCAGGTGCCGCCGTCACCCACCATGACGCGCACGATGTCGAGGCCGATGCCGGTCTCGTCGTCGAAGATCATGTCGAGCACCTGCGACGTCAGTGGCTCGCCGAGGCGCTGGATCGCGCCCGCCTTGTGGAAGGCGAAGGAGCCGCCGAAGCCGTCGACGGCCTGCCGTTCGTCGTTCCAGTTGACGACGACCGTGGGTCGGGCCGGTTGGCTGTGCGCGACGCCGCTGCCGGCGCTCGCCGCCAGCAGGCTCGCGGACGCGGTGACCGCGGTGGCGGCCCTGATCGTCCAGGTGGTCCGTCGTCGCATGGCCCGCTCCCCGCCTGCTCCATCGACACTTGCGAATCAAGCTAGGGTGAGGGTCGTCGGCCGGCAAGAGTTCCGGGTTGTCCAACATTTCCGGAATTCGGACCATCCTGACGTTCCGGCGCCCGCGCCTGCCGGCGGGTCAGGGCGACGCCGACGAGGACGACCGCCATGCCGGCGGCGATCCGGACGCTGAAGCTCTCGTCGAGCACCACAACGCCGAGGGCCACCGACACCACCGGCAGGAGGTAGCCGACCGTGGCCGCGTTCGTCGCGCCCTCGGCGGCGATGGTCCGGTAGGTGAGGTGGAAGGTGGCGCCGGTGGCGACGACGCCGAGGACCACGACGGCGGCCAGCGTGCGCGGGTCGAGGTCGACGGGTGTCAGGCCGCCGGCGGGCAGGGTCAGCGCGGTGAGGGCGGTCGCGGCGACGAGTTGGGCCGCGGACAGCGAGATCGTCGGGATGCCCCGGCCGACCAGGTGCCGACCCATGTAGGCGAAGCCGACGGCGTAACTGGCCGCGGCGGCCACGATGGCGAGCGCGCCCCAGCCGACCGGGCCGGTGCGTTCCCAGGGCGCGAAGATCAGCACGACACCGGCGAAGCCGAGCGCGAGGCCGGCGAGCCGGGCGATCGGCAGCCGGCGCTCCGTGCCGATGGCGAGGCCGGTGAGCAGGGACCACAGCGGGGTGGTGGCGTTGAGGACGCCGGCGACGCCCGAGTCGATCGTCTGCTGGCCGAGGCTGAACATGGCGAACGGCAGGGCGTTGCAGAAGAACGCGGCGACGACGACGTGACCCCAGATCCGCGCGCCGCCCGGCAGCCGGTTGCCCGCGGCGTGGCAGGCGACGAGCAGGGTGGCCGCGCCGAGGACGCACCGGGTCAACGTGACCTGGACCGGCGTCAGCGCTTCCAGCGCGATCTCGATCCAGAGGAACGTCGAACCCCACAGCAGCGCGAGTACGCCCACGCGGGCCCAACTTTTCGGCACGTTCCGCACGTTGCCGTGGCCGACCTGGAAGGACAAGCGAAAAGTTCCGCACGTGCGTTAAGTTCTGCTTCATGCTCGACGTGCGACGGATGCAGGTGCTGCGGGCCGTGGTCAGCAGCGGCTCGGTGACCGCGGCGGCGGCGCACCTCGGCTACACGCCCTCGGCGGTCAGCCAGCAGGTGGCGGCGCTGGAGAAGGAGGCCGGGATCGCGCTGCTCGAACGGGTCGGGCGGGGCGTGCGGCCGACGGCCGCGGGGCGGCTGCTCACCGGCCACGCGGCGGTGATCAGCCAGCACGTCGCGTCGGCCGAGACGGCGCTGGCCGACCTGCGCGCCGGGCGCACGGGCCGGTTGACGGTCCGCTACTTCGCGTCCGTCGGGCCGACCCTGCTCGCGCCGGCGGTGGCCCGGCTGCGCCGCGACCATCCCGGCGTGACGGTCGAGCCCCGCCTGTCCGGCGCGGAGGACCCGGAGGAGGAGGTGGCGGCGGGCCGCGCCGACCTGGCGATCGTGGTCCGGCGGCCGGGGGAGGGCGCGCAGCGGGGAGTCCGGCTGGTGTGGCTGCGCGACGACGCGTACCGCGTGGTGCTGCCCGTGGGGCATCCGCTGGCCGCGCGGCGCGTTGTCGACCTGGCCGCGCTGGCCGCCGAGCCCTGGGTCGGAAGCGAGCCGCCGGGCCCGTGCCTGGAGCCGTTGGCGGCGGCGTGTGCGGCCGCGGGCTTCAGCCCGGAGTACGCGGCGACCTCCGCCCGCAGCGGGGTCGGCCCGGTCGCGGTGACCAACCGGGGCGCGGAC
>NZ_JBFAIU010000042.1:0-14770 GCF_040654855.1 Asanoa sp. NPDC050611 | reverse complement strand
GTACGCGGCGACCTCCGAGGACTACGCGACGGCACAGGGTTTCGTCGCGGCCGGGCTGGGTGTCGCCTTGATCCCGCGGCTGGGCCTGGGCGCCGCGCGGCATCCGGGCGTCGTCGTGCGGCGCGTCCGGCGGCCGGAGCCGATCCGCGCCATCCACGCGGCGGTCCGCGAGGTCTCGGCAACCGAGCCGGCGCTGCGCGCGTTGGTCGACGCGCTGCTGCCGGCCGTGACGAAGGCGACGGCGCGGGCGCTGGAGTGAGGGACGGCCAACCGGACGGGGACGGGTGATGGCGGATCTACGGGAACTGGTCGGCGAGCTGGCGTCGACGCTGGCCGGCACGGACGCCGCGGTGGTGCACGGACTTCACCGGCCGGGCCGCGGCAGTTCGCTGCGCACGTTCGACGCCGCCGGGCGGTCGGTGTTCGCCGACACCGGCGTCGCGCTGCACGACCTGCTGCGGCGGATGGACGAGGTGCTGCGCCCGGCCGGCGAGGATCGCGCCTTCGTCGTCGAGTTCACGCGCGCGGGCTCCGAGCTGCGCCACACCTTCGACCTGCCGGCCGTGTCGCCGGTGCGGCTGGTGCTCGATCCCGACTACCGGCATCCGAGCGGTTCCACGCCGTCGGCGCCGCCCGCCGGCGCGGTGACCGACCGCCCCACCGATCCGGCGGTCCTCGCCGCCGTCCGGGCCCTCGTCGCGGAGTTCGCGGACGCGTTCCCCCGCAAGACAGGGATGGATCCCGAGTTCGGTGCCGGCCATCCCGAGGAGGAGATCCGCGCCGCTGAGGCCGCCATCGGGTTGCGCCTGCCCGAGGAGCTGCGCGCCCTCTACCGGACGGTGTCCACGGACGAGTGCGGGCTGCTCAGGGCCGGTGCCCTGCTCCCGCTGGACGAAGTGGTGTCCACCTATCTCGAGGGCGGCCCGGGTTCCGTCCTCGGCAGCGGCGACGACCTGTTCGCGGTCAACCCGGTCTGCTACGAGGCATATCCGGCCGGCCGGGTGCGCCGGATGTCGCGCAACGAACGGTGGGTGGAGGTCGGCACAGACTGGGGTGGCAACTGCTGTCTGGTCGACCTCGACCCCGCGCCGGAGGGGACGTTCGGGCAGATCATCCAGTACGGCCGCGACTTCTTCGGGCCGCCCGGTTACGTGGCCGAGTCGGTGACGACGGCGCTGAGCGATCACATCGCGCTGCTGCGCGACGACGAGAAACGGTGGCACGGCTCCCACCAGCCCTACAGCCGTTCGGAACGGATCGACGAGCGGCGCGTCGCCGACGTCGTCGCGGGCCTCGACGTTCAGGAGCTCTACCTCAACTTCGGGGCCGTGGTCGACCTGGCGGACCTGGCCCCGCTCCGCAACCTGCGCAGTCTCTCGATCAACCGCGCCGGCGTCGTCGTGGCCGCGGTGCCGCCGGCGGTGCCGCTCGAGTGGCTGTCGGTCGACGCCGCCGAGGTCGACCTGTCGCCCCTGGGCCGGCACCCGAGCCTGTGGGGCCTGAAGCTCGCGGCCCGCGAGCCCGTCTCGGTCGCGCCGTTGACCGAGCTGCCCGCCCTCGCCCACCTCGACCTGTCCGCCGCCGACGTGACCGACCTCCACGTGCTCGCGGACCTGACCGGCCTGCGGGTTTTGGAGCTGAACCTGACGCAGTGGCTGGACCTGCGTGACCGCGGCCCGTTGCCACCCTGCCTGGCCGCGGCCGCACTGAACGGCTTCGTCCGGCTGGAGCAGGCCGACGAGTGGGCGGGCTGGCTCCGCGCGGCGGCCGCTTGAGGGCCGGCCCGGCACACGGGCCGGCCCTCGATGGCCCCGTCAGCCGGCGACGATGCGGCCGTCCGGCTGGCGCACACAGGCGATCGTGCGGTTCGCCGTCGTGGCGGCCGCGGCCAGGCACTGGCCGAGCACCTGGTGACCCGCGGCGTTGGGGTGCCAGGATTCCTGGCACGTCTGGAAGTACGTGACACAGGTGTTGGCGATCCGCTGGATCGCGATCTTGTCCTTCCCGGCCAGGCTCGTCACCGGCGTGCCCGTCGGGCCGTCCTGCAGCCGGATCGGGGTGGCCAGTGCCCCGGTCGGGCTGGCGTCGAGCTCGCAGAGCCGCGCACCGTCGAACGCCCGCTGCACGTTGAGGTAGACGACGTCCTCGCCCGGGAACTCGGCGGCCAGGGTGGACTGTCCACTACGGACGATGTTGCCGAGGCCGCCCGAGAACCAGTGCCCGGCGGCGAGGCTGGCGCGGTGGATGGGACACCCGGCGGCGTACCGCTCGGCGCCGAGATCCCGGAACTTGTCGCGGTCGTCGGCCCGTCCGTCCTCGGTCCAGAAGCGCTGTGCGAGGTCGAACGGCAGCGGGTTGGTGTAGTCCTGGAGCACGATCCGGTGCTGCCCGTCGGCGTCGACCTGCCGCAGCGTGGCCACGATCTGCCGCACGGCCGCCACGGTCTCCTGCGTCGCCGCGGTCATCTGCGCGTCGGTGGCCAGGTCGCCGGTCGCGCAGGGCGCCTGCTCGACGGGACCGTTGAGATAGGCCCAGAACTCCCACCAACCGGTCCACGCGTCGGCGATGAACCGGTTGGCGCACTTCTCGGCCACGTTGCCGAACGTGAACTGGCTGTTGTTGGACCCGAGCCCGACCAGCACGAGGTCGATGTCGTGGGTCTGCGCGACGGCCCGCAGCTGGTCCAGCTGCGCGGCCACGGTCCGCCCCTTGCCCCTGGTCGCGGACGCGGCGGCGATGTCGTAGGGCTGCCCACCGGAGCACGCGAGGTTGAACCGCGCGGCGACGTTGGGCAGGGCCGCCTGCTGGATCGAGGCGTTGGCGGACCGGTGGCAGAAGAAGGCGTTGCTGTTGGCGGCGGACCAGCCGGGGAAGCCCTGCGGGACACCGTTGAGGTCGGTGACCGCCTGATAGGCACCGGCACCCTCACCGCTGACGAAGCTGTCACCGAGCGCGACGGCGGCGGTGGGGAGGGCGGCCGCAGCGGGCGCCGCACCACCGATCACGGCAACGACACCGGCGGCCAGGGCGGTGATGGTGGCGGCCAGGAACGCGGGACGACGCATGCGACCTCCAGAAAACATGAAAGAAGTTCTGAGATCGCGATCAGATCATCGTTGTACGACGTTCGTCAATGTCCCGTGCCGGCACCGGCACATAGGGGTACGTATCGGTCGGAATATATGTCGAGCGCGCCCAGTTCTAGCCGACATGGCCTGGAGCACGCGTGAGCTCGCCGAGCTGGCGGGCACGACGGTGAACACCATCCGGCACTGTCACCGGCTGGGCCTGATCGAGGAGCCCGACCGCAGGTACAACGGCTACAAGAAGTACGGCGTGCGGGACCTGGTGTGCCTGCTGCGCATTCGGCGGCTGGCCGAGCTCGGCGTGCCACTCGCGCGGATCGCGGAGGTCGGCGCCGGCGGCGACGGCACCCCGGACGCGCTGCGCCAGGTCGACGCCCACCTCGCGGCGATCCTGCGCGACAGCGCGCCGGCCGACGTACCCCAGGGATTCGAGTCCGTCGCGTCGCGGCTCTCGGAGGCCGACAGCTCGATCCTCCACATCTACACGCGGCTCTACGACGAGGACGCGCTGGCCGACCTGCGGCGGATGGTCGAAGCGGACCCCGACGACATCAGCGTCGCCATCGACACGTTGCCGCCGGATGCGGACGAGCCGACCCGAGCGCGCCTCGCCGAACAGCTGGCGCCGACCCTCGCGAAGCATCTCGCCGACTACCCGTGGCTGAGCGACCCTGCGGCCCGCAGCTCGCAGAGCGAGCAGGTCACGCAACAGACGTTCATCGCGGCCGTGACGGAGCTCTACAACAAGGCTCAACTCGACGTCCTGCACCGCGCGAGCCTCCTGGCACAGGAGCAACTGGAAGGGCCCACCGGCGACGGGTGACCGTCGTCTCCACGGGCTTGCCTGTGTTCCGACAACAGGGTCTCTACTGGGCGATGTCCTGAGCGGAGAGGAACCATCCATGAACCAGCGGACTGGCGCGCCCCCGACCCTGGCCGAGGACCTGCTGCTCCTGCTGTTCCAGCCGGCGGCCGGCGGGACCATCGCCGGCGAGGGCACGCTCTTCTACACGCTAGGCGGTGCCGTGCTCGCGGATCTCGCCCTCGGCGACCACGTGCGGACCGGCTCCGGCCGGGCGCGGGTGGAGGTGGTCCCGGAGCACCCGCCGTCGGACGCGATTCTCCGCGCTGCGTGGGACTACGTCGCCAGGAAGCCACGCGGCGTGCAGACCGTCCTCGCGGCGATCGGGCCGACGTTGCGCGCCCCGTTGTTGGAACGGCTCGTCGAACGCGGCGACATCCGGCGGGGAACCCGCAGAACACTGGGCCTGTTCACCACGACCGTCCTGGCGGACGGCGGAAACGGGCGCCGCGCGGGCCTCGTCGAGGACGTCCGCCAGGTGCTCGTCGCGGGTGCGCGACCGGCGCCGCGGGTCGCCGCGCTCGCGGCCCTGCTGTCCGGAAGCGGCACGCTTCCGCAGTTCCACCGGGAGATCCCCTGGATCTCGCCGGTGATCGCCCGGGCCAAGGAGCTCGAACGCGGCGACTGGGGAGCCGGGGCCGCCGGCGAAGCGGTCACCCGCACCGTCACCGCGACCATCGTCAACAACGCCATCATCGCCGCGACCGTGGTTCCGAGAACCTGATCGCGCCGTCAGAAGACGGCGATGGTGACCGGAGCGCGTTCCGCTCGGGTCAGCGCGCGCTGCACCCCGACGGGACCGTGCCTGTCGACGGCCAGGCGGGTGAGGAGGTCGAGGACCGGGCCGGTGACCTCCTGCGGCAATGGCGGGGTGGGCCGGCCAACGCTTACCGCGACGTCGTCGATGTGCACCGCCAGCTCGACCAGGCGGCTCAGGAGGAAGTCGTCGAAGGTGAGCGACCACCGCCAGGTCGGGAGCTGGACCAGCCGCTCCGCGGGCGTCGCCGCGAACACCGCGGGCAGGCGGTCGGTGGCGGCCCGGGCGCGGCCGGCCAGAGCGACCGCACCCGCCGCGGCCGCCCGCTCGCTGCCCTGACGGATGCGGACGTGCGCCGCACTGTCGTGATCGGACGTCATCCACGAGACCCTGGCGTAGTAGTCGAGCAGTGGGATCGGGGCGGTGTCGGGCTCGGGCCCGGCCAACGCGTTCTCGGCGAAGAAGATCTGCCCGGCGAGGTGCCCGCACAGCCCGCTGACCGCGTACCGGTCCAGCGCACTAGGCCGGTCCCATGCGGCGGCGACCGCCGGGTCGGCGAGCAGCGTGGCCGCGACCCGCGCGGCACCGGTGTAGGCGCGTCGGGTCATCGGGGGAGATCCAGCAGACGGCCTTCGGCGACGAGGACGACGTCACCGCCGACCTCGACGGATCGGTCGCCGTGGGCGGTGATCGTCATTTCGCTGGGACGCCCGGTGAAGCGGCCCTGGCGCAGGATCGTCGGCTTGCCGTCGTCGATGCGGTCGTGGCTGCGCAGGTAGGCGGCCACGCAGCCGGCGCCGCTGCCGGTGGCCACGTCCTCGACCACGCCGTCGTTGTTCCAGTGGCGGCCCTCCATCGTCGCCGCGTCCAGCAGGTAGGCGAACTCGGCGCCCAGGGCCGTCAGCGGCGCCGTCAGGTCAGTGGTGACGCGGGCCCGGGCCAGGGCGTCGGTCCGGACCGGGAGCACCAGGTAGCGCAAGCCCGTCGAGACGACCTCCGGCGGCAGCGTCGGATCCAGGTCGTCGGGCGCCAGCGACAGCGACGGAAGCATTGCGCTGACCGAGGGGCGGCCCAGGAAGGACGGCGGACCCTGGTCAAGGACGCCGGCGTACGCCGTCGGGTTGTGCCGGGTTGTCGCCACCTTGACGGCGCCCGCCGGCAGCCGCAGCGTCCAGGTCTCCGATGGCGTCGATCCCCGCAGCGCGTGCAGCACGCAGGCCGCGCCGAGGACCGGGTGGCCCGCGAAGTCCAGCTCTCCGGACAGGTCGAAGACGCGGGCCGCGCCGCCGGCACCCAGGAAGATCGACTCGAAGTGCCGCAGCTCTGTCGTGATCAGCGACATCTGCCTGGTGGTCAGGGCTTCGGCGTCCGGGAAGACCGCGACGCTGTTGCCGCTGAACGGGCGGCCCGTGAACACGTCGACGTGGTGGTAGCGCACGGACTGCACGCTAGGCTGGGTCGCGGTCAGAAGGAACTGGGTAAATCAGTCGGGCAGTCATAAGCTGTCGTTATGGCCGATCTGGAGACCGCACTGCTGCGGGCCTTTCTGACCGCCGCCCGGGCCGGGAGCATCGGACGGGCGGCGATCGCGCTCGGGCACAGCCAGCCCGCCGTCAGCCAACAGCTGCGCAAGCTCGAGCGCGCGGTCGGGCAGGAGCTGCTGCACCGCACCGCGGCCGGGGTCGCGCTGACGAAGGCCGGTGAGACGCTGCTGCCGTACGCCGAGCGGATTTTGACCCTCGCCGCACAGGCGCTGCGGGCGCCGGGGGAGCAGCTGACCGGCCACTGTGGAGTCGGCCTCATCGAGGACCTGGCCGCGGCGCCGCTGCCGCAGGCCCTCGCCGACTTCGCCCGCATGCATCCCGGTGCCACGCTGGAGATCTTCAGCGCGCCGGGTCCCGCGATGCGCGAGGCGTACGAGAGTGGTCGCCTGCAGCTCGCCCTCTGCGACCCGGCCTACCTGGCCGACCCACCACGGTGGACGGTCCGGCTGCCGCTGACCTGGGTCGCCCACAAAAGCGTGCGCCTCGACGCCGACCCACTGCCGCTGGTGCTCTTCTCCCAGCCCTGCCGCTGGCGCGCGCCGCTGCTGGAAACGCTCGACGCTGCCGACCGACGCTGGCGGGTCGCCTTCGAGAGCACCAACCTCGCCGGCGTCCAGGCCGCGGTCCGGGCCGGCCTGGGCGTCGCCGCGCTGCTGCCGGCCAACGTCGAGCCCGGCACGACGGTCGAGGGGCTTCCGGACCTGCCCGACGTGGAGCTGGGCCTGGTGCGCCGGCCCGGCACCGAGGGCGACCCCCTCGTCGACGCCGTCGAGGAGGTGCTGCGCCGCCTCACCTGAACGCGGGTAAGTGTCGGGTTTCAGCAGTGATCGCCATGTCCGAATCGCTGATGATCAATGCACACTGAGAGCCATGACCGTTACGTATGCGCGGCGTCACGGTGAGCACTCCGACGGCGGCGGATCCGGCGGCGCCGGCCGCCCGGGTCGCGGCGGAACCGGCGGCGGATCTGGTGGTGGCGTTGGTGGAGCTGGCGGCGGTGGAGGCGATGCCGGTCCCGGTGGTGGCGGGAACGGTAGGCCGCGGCAGCCCCGCGCATCCGGTGGCGGTGGCCTGGCGGGGAGCGGGTCCGGCGGTGGTGGTCGTACCGGGCCGACGCCATCGAGACCACGTCCCCCGCAGGAGAAGGTCAAGGCCATGCGGCGGGACGCGGTACGCAAGGTGCCCGGCTTTCCGCCCGTGGCCCGCAACTGCCGCAGCTGTAAGACCGACTACGTGGTCGGCCTCAGCTCTCCCACCGTCCTGCGCGTGACGATCACCGGACCTACCTGCTCCGTCTGCAACGGTGGCCGCGCGACCGCGACCGCTGCCGAGGAGCGGTCCTTCAAGATCTGGTCGGCGGTGCGCGACCAGGGGCCCGTCGTCGAGACGCGGGAGATCCCGTCGCCGGATGAGGTGTCCATCAAGCTCGAGCCGACAGCGCCGAAGGTCCTGCCGCGCGAACGGCCGGCGCAGCGCGGTGCCGCGTCGACCGAACGGATCTCCGAGCGGTTGACGGCGGCGATCGGCGAAGACGCCTTCACCGCCGTACGCCAGGCGTGGCGCCAGGAGCACTGCGCGACCCTGGCGGACCTGGCCGGTCACCTGCAGACGGTGGCCGAGCGGGTCGAGAAGGGGCCGTCCGGGCCGGTGCGGGTCGACATCCGGCTCGACGAGCTCCCGGCCCCGGCGTCGGCCCTGGTCATCTACACGATGATGCGCAGTTACGCCCGGGATCAGCGGCCACCGTTGCAGGCCGTGGTGGAGTCGACCATCGCCGCCGGCCTGGCCGCGTGCGGCGCCACGGGCCGGCACGAACAATGCCCGGCCGCCGAGGCGCTGGGGATTCCGCAGCGCCGGCGGCTCGACGCGATCGAGGGCGTCGCGCGGCCGCTGCTCGCCATCACCGCAGGTGAACCCCAGACGCTGAAGTGGAGCAACTGGCCGGAGCGCGACTACGTCTGGGTGACCGATCCGGCGACCCGCGAGCAGCGCCTGATGGCGCGGCTGGCGGAAGCCGAGGCTGCTGTCCGGGAGCCGGCCGGCACGGCTCCGCCGGAGGCTCGCACGGAGGTGCCCGAATCGGCTGCGGTCGGCGGAGCGGCGGTCGCTGGGGCCGCCGCGGGCGGCGACAGGACGGCGATCAGGGCGGCGGCAGCGGGCGAGGCGGCGGTCGCGGCCGCGCCGGTCGTGCCGATGGAGCAACTCCAGGAGGTGGCGCACGGCGCCGACTCAGTGCCCGCCGGCCCGCAGGAGTTCGGTGATGGAGACGGGTGACGCCCGGGAGCTGACGGTGGGCCAGCGGGAGGCGCTGGCTCAGCTCCGCCGGATCGCCGCCCGGGTCCCGGCGGCGATCCGCGTCCATCCGCCACGACGGCCGGCCGAATCCGACGGCGACGTCACCGTGCGGGTCGACCTGAACTGCACGGCGCTGACGGTCGTGCCCGAATCCGGCTTCCGCCCGCGAGACTGGGAGACCGTCCTCATCAGCGTCTCGCCGGGCTTCCCGTACGTGCCACCGGTCGCCGAGCTCACCAACCGCGAGTTCGCCACCCTCACCAACGTGATGTGGGGCCGCTACCTCTGCCTCTATCTGTCCGACAACGACTGGCAGCCGGACGCTGGAATGTGGGGCTTCGTCGACCGGCTCACCACCTGGTTCCTGCGTGCGGCGGCCAACGAGCTCACCTCCCCGGGCCTGCGCTGGCACCCGCCGGCGATGGACTGGGCGAGGGAATACCCGGGGCTCGTCATCTTCGGCGTCGACCTCCCTCCGGGCACCGAGTCGACCGAGAGCTTCTGGCTCGCGTGGGCGGCCTTCACCCGAATCAAGACGGGTCTGTACGAGGTGCAGCGATGGGTCTCGCGGCCGGACGCACCCGGCGTACGCGACGACGGCCGCACGACCGTGGCCCCGTTCCTCGCCCTGCCCAGGCCGATCGGGTTCTGGTTCCCGCGGACGGTCGGCGCCCTCATCGGCCACCTGCGCGACCAGGACGTGCCGCCGAGCGACATCCAGGCCCTGCTCGCCAACGCGGCGCGCTGGACCGGGCCGGCCGCGGAGGAGGACGAGGAGCCGATCGGGCCGGTCATCCTCATCGGCAGTCCGGCACCAGCGGGCGAGGCGGCACCCGGGCGCGTCGCGCACATCGTCGCCTGGCGCGTCCCGCCCGGGGCCGCCGCCGGCCGGGCGGACGACGCGCCGGTCCACTGGGTACGCGTGGACGACCAGCGTCCGAGCGCGACGCGGCGGCGCGATCATTCCCGGCCGGCGCGCTGGCTGGCCGACCGGCGGATCCTCCTCCTCGGCTGCGGCGCGCTCGGCGCACCGATCGCCGAGCACTGCGTGCGCGCCGGCGTCCGGTCGATCGTGCTGGTCGACAAGGGGACCGTGACGCCCGGACTGCTGGTGCGGCAGCCGTACGAGGACGGCGACATCGGCGAATCGAAGGTCCAAGCGCTGGGCAAACGCCTCAAGCGCATCGACCCCACCGTCAAGGTCGAGGTCAGCTACGCGGCGCTGCCCATCGTGTTCGGCCAGTGGCCGGAGGTGGATCTCATGATCGACGCTACCGCCAACCGGGCGGTGGCCGTCGCGATCGAGCGGGTCCGGCAGCACATCGACCGGTCACCACCGGTGCTGTCCGTGTTCGTCGGGCACGAGGCCGACCGGGGGATCGCCACCCTCGCGTTGCCGGGAGCGGGCGGTGCGGGGGTCGACATCCTCCGGCGGCTCGCGGTCGACGCGGCCACCGACGACGACCTGGTCGACGTCCTCGACGACTTCTTTCCCGACCCGCCACGGACGACCTACTTCCAGCCGGCCCCAGGCTGCTCGGACCCCACGTTCGTAGGCTCGTCGGCCGACCTGTCGGCGCTGGCGTCCCAGCTGCTCAACGCCGGGACCAGCCTCCTGGCGGAGGCGGACCGCGCGGAGACCGACCGCGAGCCGGCGCCCAACCGGTCGGCGACCGTGGTCCAGCTGCCGACTCTGCGGCGTCCGTCCTCGGCCACCCACCGCCGCCAGTGGCTGGACGACGTCGTCCGCTCGGGCCCGGACGGTGCGGGTCCGCAGGTCAGGATCGACCGTGCGGCGATGGCGACGATCCGGCGCCTGGTCGCCCGGTCCACGCAGGCCGACGTCGACTCCTTCGAGACCGGCGGCGCCCTGCTGGGTCAGATCGACATGGCCAGCGGCGTGGTGTGGGTGACCGAGGTGCTGGACCTGCCGCCGGGCGGCCACTCCTCGGAGAGCCACGTCACTTTCGACCTCAGCAAGGTCGACGAGCTCATCGCCGACCGGCGCACGGCGACCCGGGGCATGGTTCGGCTCATCGGCGCCTGGCACAGTCACCCCACCGAGGACGTCCGCCCGAGCGACGCCGACCGCGCGACGATGGCGCGGATGACCGCCGCCGGCAACGGCGACTCGCTGACGCGGGCCCTGCTGCTGATCGTCGCGCCCGACGCGACCTGGTCGAAGGACCGGCGCCTCCAGATGTATGTCGAGATGTTCTCCTGACCCGGTGGAGGCACTGTGCATCCGTACTCGACCGACTCGACCCGATCCGTACGCGTCATGTTCTTCCTCGCGGTCGCCGCCGTCCTCTTCGCCTACCTGCTCGACCGCGCGCTGTCCACGGCGGACCTCGAGCCACCGTGGTGGCTCGACACGCCCGCCGTGCTCGGCTTCTACGGACTGCTCTGGCGGCTCTACGACCGCCACCTGTGGCGGCTGTCGCGCCATGGCCGGACGCTGAGCGGCATCCCCGACTACGGTGGCGAATGGGAGGGCGAGATCATCACCGACCACGAGTCGGGCGTCGTCCTGCCCGCCACGCTCACGATCCACCAGACGTCGTCGCGGATCCTTGTCACGCTCCGTACCGACGATTCCGGCTCCGACTCCTCGATGGCGGCGCTGAGCACCCGCCCGGGGCAGAACCAGGGCCTGCGGTACGAGTACGTCAACACGCCCACGCCCATGCGCAGGTCCTGGGAAATCCACAAGGGACTTTCTCAGCTGGTGCTGTCGCCCGACGGCAGGTCGCTGGACGGCTACTACCAGAACTTCCACGGTCGGCACACCTCCGGGAAACTCACGTTCCGCCGCCGCCAGCCGGCCGGGCGGCCCGAGGCGGTGCCGTCATGACGATCCCGGCGGACCAGATCGAGGAGTGGGCTCGGCAGGGCGACTCGACCCGTCCCGCCTGGACCGAGGCGGTCCTGCGGGAGGCACTGACGGACGCCCGGCGGCTCAAGGAGATCCCGTACGAGATCTTCCTGCAGGGCTCCTACGCGAACGACACCAACCTCCGGCACGAGAGCGATGTCGACCTGGTCGTGTCGATGCGACTTCCGTTCGAGGAGGACATCGCCCGACTCGACCCGCTCGGCCTGGACCTGTTCTGGGAGCGCTACGAGGAGACCACGTACGGCTGGGAGGAGTTCCGGGCGGACGTCCTGGCGACTCTCAAGGAACGGTTCTTCGTCGCGGAGAGCAACCGCTGTCTGGACATCACCGACCTGGACTCACTGGTGCGGGTCCCCGCCGACGTGCTGCCGGCCATCGAGTTCCGCCGCTACCACTCCATCACGTTGCCGTTCGTGGAGGACTACGACGAGGGCGTCTACTTCCGCACCAGGAGTGGACACCCGATCGTCAACTACCCGAAGATCCACCTGCGCAACGGGCGTGCCAAGAACGCCCGCACGCGTGGGCGGTTCAAGCAGGTCGTCCGCGTGATGAAGAACGCGCGTAAGCACGAGTCCGCCGGCGCGGAGGCGCGCAAGGCGCCCTCCTACTTCGTGGAGTGCCTGCTCTACAACGTCGACGACCACTGCTTCCTGGAGCCCACGCTGGCCGCCTCCTACCATGCGTGCCTCACCTGGCTGGCGAGCAACGACTGGAGCCACGTCATGTGCCAGAACGAGATCACCGAGCTGTTCGGTGACCGCCTCGAGCAGTGGTGCGTCGACGAATGCCGCGAGCTGGTCGCGGCGCTGACCAGGCAGTGGGAGGAGTGGGGCGCGGACGCCTAGCCGGCGTCAGCTCGCCGGGGCGCGGTCCGGTGGAAAGCCGCCTGTGGCGATCGGGCCCCAGGAGTCGATCGTGATGCGGATCAGGGACTTGCCCTGGCGGCGCATCGCCTCCCGGTACTCGTTCCAGTCCGGGTGCTCGCCCGCTATGCAGCGGAAGTACTCGACGAGCGCGTCCTCGGTCTCCCGCGACGGCATGTCCAGGACCTCGGCCGTGCCGTCGACCTGGACGTACGGGTCGTTCCAGTCGTCGGAGTGGACCAGGACACTGACCGTCGGGTTGCGGCGGAGGTTGACCGACTTGGCGCGGTCCGGATACGTGGAGATCACGATCCGGCCGGCCTCGTCGACGCCCCCGGACACCGGCGAGAGCTGTGGCCGGCCGTCGCGGCGGAAGGTCACCAGGGTGAGCCGGTGCCGGGTGCGGACGAACTCGAGGAGCTGGTCCCGTGCGACCCGGTCGGCGGTTGCGATCTTGGGCACTGGACCAGGCTACCCTCACCGCTCGCTGTCGAGCAGGTGCAGCTGCTGGTCCATGTAGCGACCGCCGGCGGCGGCGCCGGCAGGGATCGCGGCCTCGATCCGGGCGAGCAGCTCCGGGCTCAGCGTCAGCGTCACGTCCAGCGCCCCGAGCGACTCCTCGAGCCGGTCGACCCGGCGTGCGCCGACCAGCGGCACGATGTCGGCGCCCTGCGCCGCGACCCAGGCGATCGCGACCTGGCTGGTGGTCGCGCCGATCTCCTTGGCCACCTGGGCGAGCTCCTCGACCAGCCGCAGGTTGGCGGAGAGGTTCTCGCCGTTGAACCGCGGCAGCGCGGCCCGGAAGTCCCGGCCGGCGAGTGACCGGTCCAGCGACCAGTGGCCACTGAGCAGGCCGCGGGAGAGCACGCCGTACGCCGTCAGGCCGATGCCCAGCTCGCGCAGTGTGGGCAGGATCTCGTCCTCGGGCCCGCGGGAGAGCAGCGAGTACTCGATCTGCACGTCGCTGATCGGCGCGACCGCCGCGGCCCGGCGGATGTTCTCGGCGCCTACTTCGGACAGTCCGATGTGGCGGATGTAGCCGGCCTCCTGCATGTCCCGCAGGGCGCCGACGGTCTCCTCGATCGGGATGTCCGGGTTGAGGCGCGAGGGGCGGTAGATGTCGATGTAGTCGGTGTTGAGCCGGCGCAGCGACTGGGCGAGCCGGTCGCGCACGGCGGAGGCGGACACGTCGTAGGGGACCGGCTGGAAGGAGCCGTCGGGGTTCTTCCGGCTGCCGAACTTCACGCTGAGCACGACGTCCTCGCGGCGCCGCTCGCGCAGGGCACGGGAGATCAGCAGCTCGTTGTGGCCGGAGCCGTAGAAGTCCGCGGTGTCGACCAGGTTCATCCCCGCGTCGAGGGCGGCGTGCAGCGTGGCGATGCTCTGCGTCTCGTCGGCCGGGCCGTACATGTCCGACATGCCCATGGCGCCGAGACCGAGGGCGCCGACGACCGGACCGTTCGTGCCGAGCTTTCGGGTCGGGATTCGCGTCATGGCCATCACCGTATCACTGCTAACGCCACGCCGTTAGCGGTGATAACATGTGGTGATGACAACACCGAGGCAGCGGATCCTCGACGCGGCGGCGGAGCTGCTGGCCAAGGGCGGCCGCGAGGCCGTCTCGACGCGGGCGGTCAGCGCCGCGGCCGGCGTGCAGGCGCAGACCATCTACCGCCAGTTCGGCGACATGGCCGGCCTGTTCGCCGCCGTCGCCGACGAGACGTGGGCGCGCTACCTGGGCCAGAAGCGCGCCGAGGAGAAGCGTGACGACCCGGTCGCCGACCTCGTCGCGGGCTGGGACCTGCACGTCGAGTTCGGGCTAGCCAACCCGGCGCTCTACCGGCTGATCTACGGCGACCCGCGCCCGGGCGACCCGTCGGCGGTCAGCGGCGAAGGCCACGAGCTGCTCACCGGCATCCTGCGCCGGGTCGCCGCCGCGGGCCGGTTGCGGCTCCCGGTCGAGGCCGCGGCGCCGATGGTCTACGCGGCGAGCGTCGGTGCGACCCTGGCGCTGATCGCCGCCCAGAGCGACGGCACGCTCGGCGCGCACGCCGAACTCTCCCGCAACCTCCGCGACGCGGTGATGGCCGCGGTGCTGACCGAGGCCGGGACGGGCGGCGTCGGCACGCACGCCCGCGCGCTCAAGGCCAACCTCCCCGCGGTCGCCGATCGGTTCTCTCCGGCCGAGCAGGTGCTGATGGCCGAGTGGCTGGACCGCGTGGCGAGCTGATCAGGCGGGCACCAGCAGCACCTTGCCGCGGATGCGGTCGTCCTCGGCCTCGCGGTGCACGGCGGCGAGGTCGGTCAGCGGGCGCGTCGCGGCGACGTCGATCCGCACGTCGCCCGCCGCCACCAGGGCGACGAGCTCGGTCAGCCGCCGCGGGTCCGGGTCCGCGACGAAGTGCGTCGAGCGGACCGCCGGTGGTGCGGCGACCGGCCCCGTGGCCGACACGACGACCCCGCC
>NZ_JBFAIU010000041.1:0-34363 GCF_040654855.1 Asanoa sp. NPDC050611 | reverse complement strand
GTCGCGCACCGGTGGACCGGTCAGGGGGTCGCGCCGCGAGCGCCCCGCCTTCGACCAGAAGTTCCCGGAGCTGGCCGTGCGGTGCTCGTCGATCGCCGTGTTGAGCCGGACCCGGGTGCGGTCCGACACGCCGTACGCCCGGATGACGGGAGCGCCCACGACGCTTTCGGACACGGCCGCGAGCAGGCCGCCCATCTTCTGCCGGACGGTGCCGTAGGCGCCGGCCAGGCGCTTCTGGAACGCCCGGATGACGAAGACGGCGGGCGCGAACGCGATCAGCACGACGAGCGTGAGCTGCCACGAGTAGTAGGCCATCACGCCGGCGGTGACGATCAGCTGGCCGGCGCTGATGATCAGGATCACGCCGCCCCACTGCAGGAACTGGGTGATCTGGTCGATGTCGCTGGTGACCCGGGAGACCAGCGAGCCGCGCCGCTCGGACTGCTGGTGCAGCATCGAGAGGTCGTGGATGTGCCGGAACGTGCGGACCCGGACGTTGGCGAGCGCGGTCTCGCTGACCGTGAACAGCCGCCGCATCATCAGGTAGCCGCAGAGCGTGGTGATCGCCAGGACGCCCGCGGTGATCGCGACGACCGTGCCGACGAAGCCGACGTCGAGCCCGCCGGGGCCGGCGATGCCGCGGTCGATGCCCTGCTGGATCGCGACCGGGACGGCCGCGCGGCCGATCATCGAGACGATCGCGAAGAACAGCGTGCCGGCGAGGCCGGTGCGCAGCTCAGGGGAGAGCGACAGGCCGCGCTTGATGGTGGCCCAGGTCGACTCGGGCGCTTCCGCCTGCTCGGCCTCGGCCGGCTTCGCTACGGCCGCTCTGGTCTTCACGGTGGCGGTGGTCATGCCGCCGCCTCCCTGCGGTCGGCGGAGCGCGACCACGTGTGGCTGAGCTGGCTGCGCTCGCTTCGCTCGCTCACGCGGTCACCGCCCCTTCCTCGTCGTACGCGTGCTCGCGCTCCCGCTCGGCCTCGGCCCGCTCGTAGGCGGTGACCAGGTCTGCGTACCCCGGTGTGGTGGTGAGCAGTTCGGCGTGTGTGCCGGCGGCGACCACCCGGCCGTGCTCGACGTAGACCACCTCGTCGGCGAGGGCGATCGTGGCGCGGCGGTAGGCGACCACGAGGATCGACGTCGGCTGCTCGCCGCCGCGCAGGCCGGCCAGGATGGCGGCCTCGACGCGCGGGTCGACCGCGCTGGTGGCGTCGTCGAGCACCAGCAGGCGCGGGCGGCCGGCCAGCGCGCGGGCGAGCGTGAGGCGTTGCCGCTGGCCGCCCGAGAGCGAGGTGCCGCGCTCGCCCACCATCGTGTCGAGGCCCTCGGGCAGGCGGCGGATGAAGTCGTCGGCCTGGGCCAGGCGCAGGGCGGCCCAGACGGTCTCGTCGTCGATGCCGTCACGGTCGAGGGCGACGTTGGCGCGGACGCTGTCGTCGAAGACGAACGGGATCTGGGCGACCAGGGCGGCGGTGTCGGCCAGGGCGGCGGAGGTCAGGTCGCGCACGTCGTCGCCGTCGATGTGGACCGTGCCGGTGGCCGGGTCGACCAGGCGGACCGCGAGCGAGGCGATCGTGGACTTGCCGGAGCCGGTCGGGCCGACCAGGGCGACGGTCTTGCCCGCCGGAACGACCAGGCTGATGTCGTGCAGGACGGTCGGGCCGTGTGCGTCGTCGGCGGCCGCGCTGACCATGTCGTCGGTCTCGCCGCTGGCCGGGTACGCGTAGTCGACGCCGTCGAAGGCGAGCGTGGCCGGGCTGTCCGATTTCTCGGGGTTCAGGGTGCCGTACCGCATCTCGCCCGTGGCGGTGAGGACGTGCTGCAGGCGGTCCCAGCCGGCCACGCTGCGCGGGAGCTCCGCCAGCACCCAGCCGATCGCGCGTACGGGGAAGGCCAGCACCGTGAACAGGAACGCGACGCTGACGAGGTCGGTGACCGAGATGTCGCCTGACCGCAGGCGGAACGTGCCGACGATCAGCACGGCCAGGGTGCCGAGGCTGGGCAGCGTCTCCATCAGCGGGTCGAACAGGCCCCGGAGCCGGCCGACGGAGATCAGCGCGTCGCGCAGCTCGCGGGCCCGGCCGGCGAACCGCTCGGTCTCCTCGCTCTCCCGGCCCATGGTCTTGACGACGAGTGCGCCGTCGAAGCTCTCGTGCGCGATCGCGCTGACCTCGCCGCGCATGAGCTGCGCGCGGGCCTGGCGGGGCGCCATCCGGCGGGAGTAGAAGACGTTGATCAGGAAGAGGCCGAAGAACGTGGCCACGCCGACCAGGGCGAGCACCCAGTCGGTGAAGAAGAGCGAGCCGACGGCGCCGAACAGCATCACGACCGTGCCGACCGCGAACGGCAGCGGCGCGATCGGGAACCAGGCGGCCTCGACGTCGGAGTTGGCGTTGGACAGCAGCGTGCCGGTCGCGTGCTTGTGATGCCAGGACAGCGGTAGGTCGAGGTAGCGGCCGGTGACCAGGCGCCGGTAGCGGGCCTGCAGGCGGAACTGCATGTAGCCGGCCCCGAGGCGGCGACCGAAGATGCCGACCACCCGGAGCACGCTGACCGCCAGGACGGCCATCGCGCCGAGCCAGAGCAGCGCCTGGTTGATCTCGCCGTCCTCGATCGCCGGCACGATGACGCCGCCGACGATGTGCCCGATCACGTACGCGCTGCCCACCACCAGGCCGCCGAACAGGACGCTGCCGCCGACCGCGAAGGTGAAGATGCGCGGTTCGTCGCGGATTGCCCGGCCGAGCACGCGGAAGCCCCGGGCGAGCACGTCCCGACTGGTCACGCTCGCCACTATTGATGCCCCTCTGCCCGTCGACGCGGCTTTGCGTAAGCCGCGGAATTCCACAGTTATCCTTACCGGACCCAAGCCCTCGGTGCGAGCGGGTATTCCCTGTGTCCGCCGTCACAGAGGGGCCTGGTGTGCCCTGGCTACGATTCTCGCCATGTCCCGGTTCGTGCGGTCCGAACGCGAGAAACTGGCCAACCTTTTCGTCACGCTCGGGCCCGACGCGCCGACGATGTGCACCGGGTGGGCCACGAAGGACCTCGCCGCGCACCTGGTGATCAGGGAGCGCCGGCCCGACGCCAGCCTTGGCATGTTCGTGCCGCCGCTGCGTGGCCACGCCAAGAACACGCTGCGGTCGTTCGCGGCGAAGCCGTACCAGGAACTGGTCGATCTGGTCCGGAACCCCCCGATGTGGAGCCCGGTGAGCAACCCGCTGACCGAGGGCCTCGCCAACACCCTCGAGTTCTTCGTCCATCACGAGGACGTGCGCCGGGCGCAGGCCGACTGGCACCCGCGCGAGCTGCCCAAAGAGGACCAGGCGACGCTCTGGCGGAACTCGTCCATGATCGCCCGGCTGCGGCTGCGCCGGTTCCCGGCGACGCTGCTGGTGCAGGCGCCCGGGTTCGGCGAGGTCAGCACCGGCGCCGGCGGCGAGCGGCTGCGGCTGGTCGGCGCGCCCGGCGAGCTCGCCTACTTCCTGTCCGGCCGGCAACGGGCCACCCGGGTCCAGATCGACGGTCCATCCGCGTTGGCCGATCGGCTGCGGAACACCCCGCTGAAGATCTGAGGCGCCGGGCCGAACCACCGTTTCCTTGCCGGCGGGACACCGACATCATCGGGGGACCGGCCTTCCTGGGGGTTGAATGCGGACGTTCGCCGCGACGGCGCTGACCCCGCCGCCGTATGAGGCGCTCGTCCACCGCGCCGTCGGTGAGATCACCGCGCACACCGCGGAGTGGGCCGACGCGTTCGGGCTGGCGCCGACGGAGGCCGCCCGGGAGCGGCTGAGCCGGGCCAACGCCGCCGAACTGGCCGCACGGGCCTGCCCCGAGGTGCCGGTGGCCGCGGCGCGGCTGGTCGCCGACCTGCTGACCTGGCTGTTCGCGTTCGACGACCGGTGCGACGAGGACGCGATGGGCACCGACCCGGGCCGGCTGGCCCCGGCGCTGGCTCCCCTGCTGGAGGTGGTCGACCGGTTCGGCACGGCCGCGCACGCCGACTACCAGCCCGCGGGCCCGACCGCGGCCGCGCTGCACGACCTGTGCCGGCGGATCCGTGCGCTGGGCCGGCCGGGCGGCCTGCTGCGGTTCTCGGCGGCGTTCCGGGAGTACCTGTTCGCGCTGCTCTGGGAGGCGACCAACCGGCAGCTGCACCGGGTGCCGAGGTTCGCCGAGTACGTGCAGATGCGCCGGCACACGGGCGCGGTGCTGCCGAGCTTCGCCCTGACCGACCTGGCGACGGACGGGCTGGCCGCGCCCGCCGACCGGGTCGACCCGCGGGTGGTCCGGCTCGACCTGCTCGCCGCCGACCTCGTGTGCTGGTGCAACGACGTCTTCTCGTACGGGAAGGAACGGCTGCGCGACGGGCACAACCTGGCGACGGTGATCGCGCACGAGCTGAGCTGGCCGGAGCGGGCGGCGCTGACGGAGGCGGCGGCGCGCTACAACGCGGGGCTCGCCGCGTACCGGTCCCTGGAGGCCGAGGTGCTGGCCGAGGCCGATACACGGCTGTCCCGGATGCTGCTGGCCCGGCGCCGGTGGCTGCGCGGCACGTACGACTGGTCGCTGAGCGCGAGCCGGTACTCCTGAGTCTGCTATTAAGACCCTGGTCAGGCCATGATCGACACGGCCCGAAGGGGCTGGCATCCGTGCCGTAGTTCGCCATACTCTTCGGTAGCAAGTGACCACGATCACATGGCCAACTAAAGGTGGGTTTCCGGATATGTCGCTCGATGTCCCTTACCGGTCGATTCCCGACATGTTCCTCAAGCGTGTCGCCGCGTCGCCCGACGCGCGGGCGTTCGGCTACCCGGGCGCCTCGGGCCCGCAGTGGATGACGTGGCAGCAGATGGGCGAGCGCGCCCGGTCGTTCGCGGCGGGCCTGCACGGCCTCGGCGTCGGCGCCGAGGAGCGCGTGGCCATCCTGGCCAACACCCGCATCGAGTGGGTCATCGCCGACCTCGGCATCATGTGCGCCGGCGCGGCGACCACGACGGTCTACCCGACCACCGAGCCGGAGGACGCGGTCTTCATCATCGCGGACTCGGGCTCCAAGGTCGTGATCGCGGAGAACGCGATGCAGGCGGGCAAGCTCTCCGGCGCCGCGCTGCCGGCCGTGACGCACGTCGTGCTGATCGACGGCGACGCCGACCCGGCCGCCACCCCGCCGCAGCTGACGATGGCCGACCTCGAGAAGCAGGGCGCCGCCGCGCTGGCCGGCGACCCGGACCTGATCGACCGGCTGGTCGCGCCGATCGCGCCGGACCACCTCGCCACGTTGATCTACACGTCGGGCACGACGGGCCGCCCGAAGGGCGTCGAACTGCTGCACGCGGGCTGGTGCTGGGAGGCGGTGGCGCAGGCCGACCTGGGCATCCTGCGCGCGGACGACCTGCAGTACCTGTGGTTGCCGCTGTCACACTCGTTCGGCAAGACGCTGCTGTGCGGCATCATCCACGTCGGCCTGCCGACCTATGTGGACGGCCGCATCGACGTGCTGGTCGACAACCTCGCGGTGGTCAAGCCGACCCTGATGTGCGGCGCGCCGCGGATCTTCGAGAAGGTCTACAACCGCGCGATCACCAACGCCACGTCCTCGGGCGGGGCGAAGGCGAAGATCTTCGGCTGGGCGGTCGCGACCGGCAAGCGCAAGGTGAAGCTCGAGCAGGCGGACCAGCCGGTGCCGGCGGGTCTCAAGCTGCAGTACGCGCTGGCGAACCGCCTGGTCTTCAGCAAGCTCCAGGCGCGCCTCGGCGGCAACATCCGCACGCTGGTCTCCGGCGCGGCGCCGCTGTCGGTGGACATCTCGGAGTTCTTCGCGGCCGCTGGCCTGCCGATCTCCGAGGGTTACGGCCTCACCGAGACGAGCGCGGGCAACTTCGTCAACCGCCCCGGGGGCCTGCGCATCGGCACGGTCGGGCAGCCGCTGGGCGACCTGGAATGCAAGATCGACGAGGATGGCGAGGTGCTGCTGCGCGGCGCCCCGGTGATGCGCGGCTACCACAACCTGCCGGAGGAGACGGCGGCCGCGTTCACGTCGGACGGCTTCTTCCGCACGGGCGACATAGGCGAGATCAGCGAAGACCGGTACCTGAAGATCACGGACCGGAAGAAGGACCTGGTCAAGACCTCGGGCGGCAAATACATCGCCCCGTCGCACATCGAGGGCCTGTTCAAGGCGATCTGCCCGTACACCTCGCAGGCGATCGTGGTCGGCCAGGCCCGCAACTACTGCACAATGCTGATCACCCTGGACCCGGACGCCATCGCGGCGTGGGCGGCGAGCGGCGATCTCGCGGGCAAGTCCTACGAGGAGATCGTCACGTCGCCGGCCGCGAACGCGATGGTGGAGGGCTACATCAAGGAGCTGAACGGGAAGCTCAACCGCTGGGAAACGATCAAGAAGTTCACGATCCTCCCCCGCGACCTGACCATCGAGGACGGCGAAATGACACCGTCCCTGAAAATCAAGCGCCGCGGCGTGGAAGCCAACTTCCAGTCTGAGATCAACAAGATGTACGAGGGCACGCTGGCCGAGCTCTGATCTTCACTTACGTCAGGCCCGTCGGGATCGCTTCCCGACGGGCCTGATCTGTCCCGGGCCGAGGTGGTCGGGACCCGTGGCTCCGCGGCTGCCGCGGAAAGGCCGCCGCGCGAGGCCGTCAGTGGCAAGGACGGTCCCAGGTCGGCAACCGACCACATCGTGGTCATCCGCACCCCCTCCCGATCGCGCTAGACGCCGAATCCGCGGGCTGTGACCTGCTGCCCCACGTTGCGGAGGACGCCCTCGTCCTGCAGCTCGCGGAGCGCCCGACCGGGTCGGCCAGCGGCACGGTCTGGTCAAGCGCGCGGCCGACACAACCCTGCGACCGATCTGCCGAGCGCTGATCGGCAGGGCCACCGACCACATCGCGCGGTCGACACGACCAGCGACCCGCCACGCGGCGATCGGCACGGACTACCAACACATCATCCGGCCGACACGACCAGCGACCCGCCACGCGGCGATCGGCAGCGGCCACCGACTACATCGGGCAGTCGCAACCCAGCGATCCACGTGCCGCGGCGATCGGCAGCGGCCACCGACCACATCACCCTGCGGACGTTGCTGTGTCGTGGTTGTCCGTCGGGCTTTGATTTGAGCTCGGCCCACCGCGGGCATGGCAGCGGAGCGAAGCGAAGCGGTGTCCGGCGGGAGCGACGGTCGTGCCCACGGCGGGCCCGGGACAGGCCGCCTTTGAAGGTGCCCGAAGGTGCGTTTGAAGGTGCCTTTGAACTAGGCGATGACTACCGGCTTGCGCCAGCCGGGGTGGGGGGTGCGGTCGAGGTCGTAGCGGACCGTGGCGATGCGTTTCACCGCGTCGACCAGGTCGCCCGCCGGCAGCGTGTAAGGCAGCCGTAGGAACCGCTCCAGCGTCCCGTCCAGCCCGAATCGCGGACCCGGGGCCAGCCGGACGCCCACCTCCTCCGACGCCCGCGCCAGGGCGCTCGAGATCGGGCCGTCGAGTTCCGCCCACAGCGTCACACCGCCGTGCGGCGGGTGGACCCGCCACTCCGGTAGGTGTTCGGCCAGGGCAGCCAGCAGCGCGTCGCGTTGGGCCGCCAGTTGGACTCGGCGGGCCGGGACGATCGTGTCCGCGCGGTCCAGCAGTTGGGCCGCGACCAGCTGGTCCAGGACCGGGCTTGACATGTCGACGCCCACGCGCAGGGCCGCCAGGCGTTGGACCGTGGGGGCCGAGGCGCGGACCCAGCCGATGCGCAGGCCGCCCCAGTAGGGCTTGCTCATGCCGCCGATGGTGATCACGCGGCTGTGGCGGTCGAAGACGGCTACCGGGGGTGGGACCTCGACGCCGTCCAACGGCAGGTCCACGAAGGACTCGTCGACGACCAGGTCGGTGCCCGTCGAGTGGGCCGCGGCGACCAGGCGCTCCCGCAGCGCCGCCGGCATCAGGTGGCCGGTGGGGTTGTGGAACTCGGGGATGACGTACGCCAGGCGCGGTGTGCTCTGCCGCAACGCCCCGAGCAGCAGCTCGCCGTCCCAGCCCGCCGCCGGGTCGAGGCCGTGCGTGGCGATCCGGGCGCGGCGCGCCGAGAGCGCGGCCAGCGCGTTGGGGTAGGTCGGGGACTCCATGAGTACGCCGTTGCCGGCCTGGACCGTCAGCCGCAACACCAGGTCGAGGGCCTGCTGCGTGCCGCTGGTCACCATGATCTGGTCGGGGCTGGTGGACAGGCCGCGGTCGGTGAAGCCGCGGGCGACCGCCTCGCGCAGCTCGGGCAGGCCCGTGGGGTGGTAGCCGGCGTCGCCGAGGTATCGCGGCAGCTCGTCGGCGGCGGCGCGGGCCGCGGGGATCAGCTCCGGCGGCGCGGCCAGGGCGGCGCAGCCCAGGTCGATCATGCCGAACTCGTTGAGCGGGGTCCACAGGCCGCTGCTGGCCACCCGGTGGCCGCCCGGCAGGGTGGTCCAGCTGCCCGCGCCGCGGCGGCTGGTCAGGTGGCCGCTCTCGCGGAGCTCGCGGTACGCGGCGGTGACGGTGGTCCGGCTGACCTTGAGGGCCTCGGCCAGCTCGCGCTCGGCGGGCAGGCGGGTCCCGAGCGGGAGGCGGCCGTCGGAGAGCAGCCCGCGCACCGCGCCGGCCAGCGCGGCGTAGTCCGGGTTGCGGCGGCGGCCCGGCAGCGCGTGCCAGTGGCCGAGCAGGCGGGCGAGTTGGCTTCCGCGGACCAGGCTTGTCATATCCACTCCTCGCGAATTGGCTCTTCAACGCCGAACCAATTGGCCTTCAGAGTGGCATGCATGGCGTCTGAGAGCAACTCCTCCACCGGCCTCCGCGACCGGCTCCCCCGCAGGTTGGTCCAGCTGTTCGTGGGCCTGGCCCTGTACGGCGCGAGCATGGCGCTGATGATCGAGGCGGCGTTGGGGTTGGACCCGTGGGACGTGTTCCACCAGGGCCTGGCGTCGCGGATCGGGCTCTCCTTCGGGACCATCGTGATCATCGTGGGCGCGGTCGTGCTGCTGCTCTGGATCCCGCTGCGCCAGAAGCCGGGCATCGGCACCGTCAGCAACATCGTCCTCATCGGCCTCGCGGTGGACGCGACGCTGGCGGTGCTGCCGACCCCGGACGCGATGGCGGTGCGGATCACGTTCCTCGTGCTCGGGATCGTGCTCAACGGGGTCGCCGGCGGGCTCTACATCGGTGCCCGGCTCGGGCCCGGGCCGCGGGACGGGCTGATGACCGGCTGGGTCGGACGCAAGCCCGGGCGGTCGATCCGGCTCACCCGGACCGTGATCGAGCTGTCCGTGCTCGGCGTGGGCGTGCTGCTCGGCGGCACGGTCGGGGTCGGGACGATCGCGTACGCCCTCCTGATCGGACCGTTGAACCACGTCTTCATCCCGCTGTTCACGGTGCGCCCGTCGGCGCGGCGGCTGCGGGTCGAGCCGGTCCCGGACGCTGCTGCATGATGCATCGATCCTGGTGAAGGTTTCAGGTAAACAAAAGATCACCACAATGTTCACGACCCGTTGACGTTGGCATCATGGGTCCATGGGGCAGGACGGCTGGCGGCGATCCGACGCTTGGATCTTCGTCGCGGTGGTGATGGCGAACGGTGCCGGACGACACATGCGCTCGGCGAGCACGAGACGGCCGGAGGGCGTACGCCTCGCGGACGTGCTCTCGATGGCCGACCACCTGCGCCAGGTGCTACCCGGCCGGCGCGAGGTCGAGGAGGCCGTGCGGCGCCTCACCGGAGCCGACCTGATCACCGTGACGGACGGCTGGTTTCGGGTCACCGCGTCCGGCGCGACCATGTGGCGCAACCGGCGGTCGGGCGTGGGCGCGGTCGACACGGTCTACACCGCGCTGCTGCGGCGGCCGCTGCCGGACGACGGCGAGTGGACCCTGGACGACGCGGAACACGCGGCGGCCATTCTGGAGTACGCGGGCCGCGGTGACGAGGGCCGCCAGCCGTGAGCCAGTTGGACCCCTTCGTGGGTACGTGGGTCGTCGACGCCCGCATGCCGGGCGTCGCACCGGCCGCGGACGCTCCCGTCGTGCGGAGCGTCTTCGAGTGGATCCTCGGCGGTGCCTATCTGGCGCAGCGCACCTCGGTGCCGATTCCCGGTGTGCCGGACAGCCTGGCGATCGTGGCGACGGAGCCGGCTGACGGCCGCTACACCCAGCACTACTTCGACTCCCGCGGCGTGAGCCGGCTCTACGTGATGACCTTCGACGGCAGCGTGTGGACGCTCACCCGCAGGTCCGCGGACTTCTCCTCGTTCGACTTCGCGCAGCGGTTCGTCGGCACCTTCAGCGCCGGTGGCGACCGCATCGAGGGTCGGTGGGAGAAGGCCATGCCGGGGTCCGGGTGGGAGTTGGACTTCGAGCTGAACTACACGCGGGATCGGTGAACCTTCGGCGGCTCGCGCGGTACTCATCAACATGGGACTGACGAGGCACGTCCGTGGTGGTGACCCAGCGGCGTTGCGTGGACGCCCGCAGGCCCGACCGGTTCAGAGCGGGCCTGGCCTCAGGTCAGGGCCGGGGCCTTCGCGGTGGCCGCCGGCCGGCGGTGCCGGGCGACCCAGTCGACCAGCGGCACCGCGGTCAGGGCGGCCGTCAGGAACACCCCGCCGATCAGGAACCAGCCCCAGCCGCCCGTCGTCACCGCGAGGGCGATCAGGGAGGCCGGGCCGATCATCTCCATGGCCGAGGTGCCCATGCGGAAGGCACCGAAATACTCGCCGCGGCGCTCTTTCGGCGGCAGTTCCGCCGCGAGGGTCCAGGAGCCCGCCGACTGCCACATCTCCGACAGCGTGAACAGCACGGTGGCGAGCACGAAGACGACCAGGGTGACCGCGCCCGAGGTCGCCCCGGCCAGGTAGAAGACCGGGCAGCCCAGGGCGGCCGCCAGGCCGCCGAGGCGCAGCGCGCGGGCGGCGCCGCCGATCGTGTGGGCGCCGCGGGTCATCGCGACCTGCAGCGTCGTCGCCATCACCGTGTTGATCAGGGTGAGCACGCCGATCCACCACTTCGGCGCGTCCGTGTGCGTCAGCAGCCAGAGGGGAGCGACCTGCAGCTCGATCGTGGCGTACGCGATCAGCACCGCGCACAGCACCGTCACCGCGAGGAAGTGGCGGTCGGCGAACACGTGCCGCTGGCCGGCGGGGCGCTGCCGCACGCGACGGGCCGGGCCGGCCGGCAGGCGGGCGATCAGCGCCAGGTTGGCGAGCAGCACGACGGCGTTGGTGAGCGGCAACGCCAGGTAGGCCCACCGGGTGTCGATCGCCAGCGCCAGCGCGGCGAGGCCCGAGCCGGCCGACCAGCCGACGTTGAGCCAGGAGCGCGAGAAGGCCTGGGTGCGTACCCGCGTCTCCGGGTCGACGGCCTCGATCAGGTAGACGTTGCGGCCCGCCATCCCGACCGCGTTGAGCAGCTCGAAGAAGACGATCATGGCGAGGAAGGTGAAGAACCCGTGCGCGAACGGCCACAGCAGGAAGCCGACCGCGCTGCCCGCGACGCCGAAGGTCCACGCGCGGCGCGGGCCGAAGCGGTCCGCGATCCGGCCGAGCGGCACCGAGCACACCAGCACCGCGCCCGCCGCCGCGGACAGGCCGATGCCGATCTCGTGCGCCTCGAGCCCGACCACGGCGGTGAAGAACACCGCGCTGCCCGTGCTGAACGTGCCGATCCCGATTCCGAAGATCAGGCTGACCAGGGCGTACGCCCTCGGCAGGCCGGCCGGTGGAACCAGGTTCTCCCGCACGCCCATGGCAGGCATCCCACCATGGGCAGCGTTGATCTTGCTACCCCGTCAGCGCACGGGGTGACCGGCCCCACGCAGCGCCGCCTTCACGTCGCCGATGCGCAGCTCTCCGAAGTGGAACACGCTCGCCGCCAGCACCGCGTCCGCGCCCGCGGCGACAGCCGGCGGGAAGTGGGCCGTCGCGCCCGCACCGCCGCTCGCGATCACCGGGATGTCGACCGCCGCCCGCACGGCCTGGATCAGCTCCAGGTCGAAGCCCGCCTTCGTGCCGTCCGCGTCCATCGAGTTGAGCAGGATCTCCCCCGCACCCAGGTCCGCCACCTGGCGCGCCCACGCGACCGCGTCCAGGCCGGTCCCGCGCCGCCCGCCGTGCGTGGTCACCTCGAAGCCGCCGGCCGCCGTGCGGCGCACGTCAAGCGAGAGCACCAGCACCTGGTTGCCGAACCGCGACGCGATGTCGCCGACCAGGGCCGGCCGTGCGATGGCGGCCGTGTTGACGCCGACCTTGTCCGCGCCGGCCCGCAGCAACGTGTCCACATCGGACACCGAACGGACGCCGCCACCGACGGTCAGGGGGATGAAGACGGACTCGGCGGTGCGCCGCACCACGTCGAGCATCGTGCCCCGGTCGTCCGACGACGCGGTCACGTCGAGGAACGTCAGCTCGTCGGCGCCCGCCGCGTCGTAAGCCGCGGCCAGCTCGACCGGGTCACCGGCGTCCCGGAGGTCGACGAAGTTGACGCCCTTGACCACCCGCCCCGCGTCGACGTCGAGGCAGGGGATCACCCGGACCGCGACGCTCACGACGCCAGCACCGCCAGTGCCTCGCGGACGGTGAACGCGCCCGCGTACAGCGCCTTGCCGGCGATCACGCCCTCGACGCCCGCGCTCTCCAGCGTGGCCAGCGCGCGCAGGTCGTCCAGCGTGGAGACGCCGCCGGAGGCGATCACGGGCGCCGGCGTACGGGCGCAGACCTCGCGCAACAGGTCGAGGTTCGGCCCCCGCATCATGCCGTCCTTGGTGATGTCGGTGACCACGTAGCGGGCGGCCCCGGCCTTGTCGAGCCGCTCCAGCACCTCGTAGAGGTCACCGCCGTCGCGGGTCCAGCCCCGGGCCGACAGGGTGCGGCCGCGCACGTCGAGGCCGATCGCCACGCGGTCGCCGTATTCCCCGACCACCCGGTCGCACCACTCCGGGTCCTCCAGCGCGGCCGTGCCGATGTTGATGCGGGCGGCCCCGGTGCCCAGCGCGGCGCGCAGCGAGGCGTCGTCGCGGATCCCGCCGGACAGCTCGACCTTCACGTCGAGCCGGCCGACCACCGACGCGAGCAGGTCGGCGTTCGAGCCCCGGCCGAACGCGGCGTCGAGGTCGACCAGATGGACCCACTCGGCCCCGTCGCGCTGCCAGGCCAGGGCCGCCTCCAGCGGGTCGCCGTAGCCGGTCTCGGTGCCGGCGGCGCCCTGCACGAGACGGACGGCCTGGCCGTCGGCGACGTCGACGGCGGGCAACAGGGTGAGCGTCATGATCTTCCTCCGGGAAGCGGATCAGCCGGCGCGCCGGCCCAGGGCGACGATGACCAGGGCGGGCAGGCAGAGCAGCAGGAGCACGGTCAGCACGAGGCGCAGCGCCACGTCGTCGACGAGGAACCAGACCAGGCCGAGCAGCACGAGCGTGACGATCGCGATGCCGGCCCGCTCGCCACGGCTGCGGCGGGCGAGCAGGCGGCCGGTGCGGCGCCGCTGCGGGGTGAGCCGCGCGGCGAGAGCCCGGCGGCGTTGGCGGCGGGCGGCGACCCGGGCCCGCTTGGCGCGCAGCTTCGCGGCCTCGGCCTCGCGGGCGGCCCGGCGCAGGGCGCGTTCCTTAGCCAAGGGTGGCCAGCCAGTTCCCGAGCAGCGTCGCGCCCGCGTCGCCGGACTTCTCCGGGTGGAACTGGGTAGCGGACAGCGCTCCCCGCTCCACGGCGGCCACGAACGGCTCCTCGTGGGTGCAGAGCGTGGCTCCGGGCTGCTGCTCGTGCGCGGCGTACGAGTGCACGAAGTAGAACCTCGTGTCTTCCGGCAGCCCGGCGAACAGCACCGAGTCCGCCGGCGGCGTGACGGTGTTCCAGCCCATGTGCGGGACCCGGCGCGCGGCGAGCCGGCTGACCGTGCCGGGCAGCAGGCCCAGCCCCTTGGTCACCACGCCGTGCTCCTCGCCCGCCTCGAACAGCACCTGCATGCCGACGCAGATGCCGAGCACCGGACGGCCGGCGGCGACCCGCTCGGCGATCACCCGGCCGGCGGAGCCCGGGAGCGCGTCGATACCGGCCATGCAGGCGGCGTACGCGCCGACGCCGGGCACGACGAGGCCGTCCGCGGCCGCGGCGGCGTCGAGGGACGGGGTCACGGACACGTCAGCGCCGACCCGCTCCAGGGCGCGCTGCGCCGACCGCAGGTTGCCTGAGCCGTAGTCGAGCACGACCACCTTGGGCGCGGCGGTCACGACGGCACCAGCCAGAGCACGCCGCCACCGAGCGCGAGCAAGGCGAGCAGCCCGACGAAACCCACCGCACCGCGCGAGGCGCCCTGCTTGTGAAGGGAGTAGACACCGCCACACAGGATGCCAGCCACGGCGAGCAGCAGAACCGGCACGGCGGAACTCACAGGGCACCCTTCGTCGACGGGACCGCGCCACCGGAGCGCGGGTCGATCGCCGCGGCCTCGCGCAGCGCGCGGCTGACCGCCTTGAACTGTGCCTCCACCACGTGGTGCGCGTCGGGGTTGCCCCCGGGCCGGGCGGCCCGGAGCACGTCGACGTGCAGCGTGACGCGCGCCGCCAGGCCGAACGACTCGAAGATGTGCCGGGTCATGCTGGTTGGGTAGACCGGCCCGATGTAGGGCGCCAGCGGCGGCTCGTCGTGCACCACGTACGCCCGCCCGGACAGGTCGACCGCGGCCCGCACCAGCACCTCGTCCATGGGGACCGTGGCGCTGCCGTACCGCTGGATCCCGGCCTTGTCACCGAGCGCCTCGGCGAACGCCGTGCCCAGCGCGATCGCCGTGTCCTCCATGGTGTGGTGCGCGTCGATCTCCAGGTCGCCGACCGTCCGCACGGTCAGGTCGAAGCCGCCGTGCCGCGCGATCTGGTTGAGCATGTGGTCGTAGAACCCGACCCCGGTGGAGATCTCCGCCCGGCCGGTGCCGTCGAGGTCGATCTCGACCAGCACCTTGGTCTCTTTGGTGGTGCGCTCGACGCGCCCGACCCTCGTCATCGCTTCTCCCTGGGTTGCGCCGTCCGCAGGACCAGGCGCCTTTGGCCAGCAGAGCTCACAGTTCCTCCATGGCGGCCAGAAAGGCATCGGTCTCGGACGGGGTGCCGGCGGTGACGCGCAGCCAGCCGGCGAGGCCGACGTCGCGGACCAGCACCCCACGGTCCAGCAGCGCCTGCCACGCGGCCCGCTGGTCGCCGCCCACCTCGAACAGCACGAAGTTGGCGTCGCTGTCGGCCACGGTCAACCCGCGCGCCCGCAGCGTCGTCACGATCCGGTCGCGCTGCTCCTTGATCGCCTCGACGGTGGCCAGCAGCCCGTCGCGGTGCGCCACGGCCGCGCGGGCGGCGGCCTGGGTCAGGGCGCTCAGGTGGTACGGCAGGCGGACGAGCTGCACGGCGTCGACGACGGCCGGGTCGGCGGCGAGGTAGCCCAACCGGCCGCCGGCGAACCCGAACGCCTTGCTCATCGTGCGGGTCACCACGAGGCGCGGGTGGCCGGGCAGCACCTCGAGCGCGCTGGCGGTGCCGCGTCGGGCGAACTCCGCGTAGGCCTCGTCGACGATCACCATCCCGGGCGCCACGTCGAGCACCGCGGTCACGACCTCCGGCGGCAGCGCGGTGCCCGTGGGGTTGTTGGGCGAGCAGAGGAACACCAGATCGGGTGCGTGCGCACGGACCTGAGCCGCGACCTCGTCGGCGCTCAGCGAGAAGTCCGGGCCACGCCGCCCGTCGACCCACCTGGTGCCGGTGCCGACCGCGAGCAGGGGATGCATCGAGTACGACGGCGTGAAGCCGAGCGCCGTCCGCCCCGGCCCGCCGAACGCCTGCAGGAGCTGCTGCTGGATCTCGTTGGAGCCGTTGGCCGCCCAGACGTTGGCGACGGTCAGCCCGTGGCCGAGATAAGCGGCGAGGTCGGCCCGCAGCGCCACCGCGTCCCGGTCGGGGTAGCGGTTGAGGTCGCGCAGCTCGTCCTGGACCGCCTTGGCGATCGCCTCGACCACGTCGTCCGGCAGGGAGTACGAGTTCTCGTTGGTGTTCAGGCGCACCGGCACGTCGAGCTGCGGCGCGCCGTACGGCGTCAGCCCGCGCAGGTCGTCCCGCAGCGGGAGGTCGTCGAGGTGGGTCATGCCGGGAACCTCGCGGTGACCGCCTCGCCGTGGGCCGGCAGGTCCTCGACGGTGGCCAGGGTGACCACGTGCGGCGCCGCCTCGCGGAGCGCGGCCTCGTCGTACTCGATGACGTGGATCCCGCGCAGGAACGACTGCACGGACAGGCCGCTGGAGTGTCGGGCGCACCCGCCGGTCGGCAGCACGTGGTTGGAGCCGGCGCAGTAGTCGCCGAGCGAGACCGGCGCGTAGGGCCCGACGAACACCGCGCCCGCGTTGCGCACCCGCATCGCGATGGCGCGGGCGTCGCGGGTCTGGATCTCCAGGTGCTCGGCGGCGTACGCGTCGACGACGCGCAACCCCTGGTCGAGATCGTCGACGAGGACGGTGCCGGACTGCTCGCCGCTCAGCGCGGTGGTGATGCGCTCGGTGTGCTTGGTCTTCGCGACCCGCTTCGTCAGCTCGGCGTCGACGGCGTCGGCCAACGCGGAAGACGGCGTCACGAGCACGCTCGCCGCCAGCGGGTCGTGCTCGGCCTGGCTGATCAGGTCGGCGGCGACGTGCCCGGGGTCGGCGGTGTCGTCGGCGAGGACGGCGATCTCGGTAGGCCCGGCCTCGGCGTCGATGCCGACCGTGCCGCCGGAGCGCAGCAGCCGCTTCGCCGCGGTGACCCAGACGTTGCCGGGGCCGGTGATGATGTCCACCGGCCGGCACCAGCCGGTGCCGTCGGCGTTGGTGGTGCTGCCGTGGCCGAGCATCGCGATCGCCTGTGCGCCGCCGACCGCGTAGACCTCGTCGACGCCGAGCAGCGCGCAGGCGGCCAGCACCCGCTGGTCCGGCAGGCCGTCGTTGTCCTTCTGCGGCGGGCTGACCACGACCAGCGCGTCGACGCCGGCGACCTGGGCGGGCACCACGTTCATCACGACCGTCGACGGGTACATGGCCAGGCCGCCCGGCACGTAGAGGCCGACGCGCTCGACCGGGACCCAGCGTTCGGTGACCGTGCCGCCGCGTACGACCCGGGTGGTGGTGTCCTGCCGTCTCTGGTCCTCGTGGACCCGGCGGGCGCGCGCGATCGCCTCCAGCAGCGCGGCCCGCACGTCGGGGTCGAGGCTGTGCTCGGCGGCCTTGATCGTCTCCGGCGGGACGCGGAGCTCGTCGAGGGTCACGCCGTCGAACTTCTGCGTCGCCTCGCGGACGGCGCTGAACCCATGCTCGCGCACCGCCTCGACGAGCGGGCGGATGGTCTCGACGGCCTGCGACACGTCGAGCCGGGCGCGGGGCAGCAGACCGCGCGGGTCGGTGTCGACGCCGCGCAGGTCGATCCGGTTCAACACCCCTGAAAGTCTAGGCGTCTCAGCAACCGGGATTCGGGCGCCGTTCGCACTGTTCGGGTCCCGGTGCCCGATCAGGCGCTAGGCTCGGGCGGTGACGTCGCGGCTGCCCGTTTTCCCCCTTGGGACGGTGCTTTTCCCCGGCCTCGTGCTGCCGTTGCACATCTTCGAGGAGCGTTACCGCGACCTCGTGAAGCATCTGCTCAGCCGGCCGGACGGTGATTCACGCGAGTTCGGCGTGGTGGCGATCCGGCAGGGCTGGGAGACGCTGCCCACAGCGGCGCCGCCCGGACCGCCGTCCACGCAGCCGCCGCGCCTCGGCCCGGTGCCGACGACGACGCCGCTGCCCCCGCCGCCCGCCGCCGTTCCGGCCGGTCCGGGCGACGTGGCGCTGCACGAGATCGGCTGCACCGCGGAGCTCCGCCAGGTCACCGAGCTGCCGGACGGCCGCTACGACATCGTCACGGTGGGCCGGCGCCGGTTCCGGGTGATCTCCATCGACAAGGAGTCCGAGCCGTACCTGATGGCCGAGGTCGAATGGCTCCCCGAACCGGAGGGCCAGGAAGAGCTCGCCGACCTGCTGGCGCCGCGGGTGCTGGCGGTGTTCCGGCAGTACCTCACCTTGATCCGGGCCGACGAGCAGGAGCTGACCGAGCAGCTGCCGGAGGACCCGACCGTGCTGTCCCACCTGGTGGCGGCGACGGCGGCGCTGACGCTCGAGGACCGGCAGAAGCTGCTGGCGACGCCGGACACCGCGGCGCGGCTGCGGTCGGAGCTGCGGCTGCTGAGTCGGGAGGCGGCCCTGCTGCGCCAGGTGCGCGCGGTGCCGGTGCCGCTGCGCGAGCTGGCGGTCCCGGCGAGCCCTAACTGAGCACGCCGGCCACGTAGTCGGTCAGGCGCCGGGTCAGCTTCGCCGCGGTGAGGTCGGTGCGGCCGAGCTCACGCCAGGGTCCCGCGACCTTCTCGGCGTCGGGCGCGAAGGCGAGGGCGTCGACGATCCGCCAGTACGGGTCTCCGGACAGTGCGCCGCCCGCGGCCCGGTAGTGGTCGGCGAAACCCAGCCCGGCCTCCGCGCCGTGCAGGAGGGCGATGGCGGTGGCGCAGTGCGCGACGTCGAGGTCGGTGGGACCCCACGAGGTCTCGACCCAGTCCACGACTCCGGTGATCGCGTCGCCGGTGAAGAGGACGTTGCCGGGGTGGAAGTCACGATGCAGGAAGGCACCGTCGTACGCCGGCGGCTCGCCCTTGATCACCTCGACCGCGCGCCGCCACAGCGTGCTGTCCTCGGGCACCCGGACGCGGGCGGGATCGGTCCACGCCTGGTAGGTCCGGGGCCGCTCGGCCACCGCGTGGATCTCGACGAGCTGCCGGGCCAGCGCGGCCGACCGGTCGTCGACGAGGTCCACGCGGCCGGGCAGGAGCGACATCAGCAGTGACGGGTGCGGGCAGTGCTCCCCTGCCGGGTCGACGGCGAGCAGGCGGGCGGCCGGGACGGGGGTGCCGGCTAGCGTCTGGAGAATCGCGGCCTCGCGGGCGAGCAGGCCGGGCGCGTGGCGGACGTAGAAGGGCTTGAGAAAGGACCGCAGGACAAGTGGGTACGGGTCCCCGGTACCGCCGATGTCGAGCCGGCACATCCGCGAGGTCCAGCCGCCCCGCAACGGCGTGACCGTCTCGATGCGATGGCCGGCGGGAAGGGCCTTCTCGACCCATGCGGTCGTACGCGGCTCGAGCCTCATCAGCGACCGGGGTGCTCCGGTGGGTCGTGCGGCCGGTCATTGAGCACGTAGAACGGGTTGGTCGGCTGGGGCGGGAGCTGGACCCGGGCGTCGGGCCGCAGCGAGGGTGTGCGCGACCAGCCGGCCAGCAGCGTGTAGACGATCACGGCGCCGAAGGTGGCGATGAGCAGGTCGCCGTGCACGAACGGGACGACGTCCCAGAGCTTCGTGAAGCCGCCGGCCCGCAGGTCCGGCGGCCGGATGATCATGTCGCCGGGCTGGGCGGCGAGGATCTCCGCGCGGTAGTCGCCGATCCCGATCCGCCGCCCGACCTGCCAGGCCAGCACGCTTGCGCCGACGGTCCCGACCATCAGCGCGACGAGCGTCAGCGGGCCGCGGTAGCGCTTGAACGCGATCCAGGTCACCAACGCCGCGACCACACCGAGCGCGAACAGCAGGATCGTGAACCAACCGTCGGAGGCGATGAACTCCTCAGGACTCGGCGTCGCGAACACGGCGCCGTCGTCGGTCTTGATGATCGGCACACCGGGCGCGACCAGGGTCCAGAGCAACCCGAGCGGCGCACCGACCACGGCGACCACGACGGCGGTCAGGCCCGCGGCCCCGAGCCGCTTCTTCAACGGCAACCGCGGCGCAGGCGCCGGCGCCGCCGGCCAGGCGGGGTCCGCGGACGCCGCCGTGCCGTATTGCCCGAAGTCGGAGCCCGGTCCCACCGCGCCCGTGACGTCCGAGCCCGGCGCCGTCGCGCCCGTGCGGTCCGAGTCGGGCGCGGTCGCGCCCGTGAAGTCGGAGCCTGGCGCTGTCGCGCCCGTGAAGTCGGAGCCCGGCCCCGTCGCGGCCTGGCCTGAATGCCCCGGGCCGGTCGTTCCCGGGCCGGCCACCGGCGGACCGCTCCCGCCGGCCGCGGGATCGTGCGGCTCCGCCTGCGGTGCGAGACCTGGACCCGTCGGGTAAGCGTGATCAGCCGGCCGCCAGCCGCTTGGCGGCGTGTCCCACGGCCCTCGGTTGGCCGCGGCCGCTCCATGCGGGTCGAGCGGCGCGAACCCCTCACCCCGCGGCGCACCGGTGCCGCCGGATCCTCCCGGACCGGTGACGTCAGGTGCGGGGGGCCGGGGAGGCGAGGCGTCCGCCGTCGGGTTGGCACCGGACCCGGCGGGCGCCGCCCAGGACCCGTCGGTCGGTTCGGGGTTGGCGGCGGTCACCGACCGATCCTCTCAGGCGAATCGCCCAATGCCCACCGCACCCCGCCGTTCCCGATCAAGCCGCCGACCCCACCGCCATCAGGGACCACACAGGCCACACACAAGATCGACCGCCGTGGAACGGGCACGCACGGTCGGCACGGCGCGGCGACCCTGGCGACCGTCGCGATCGGCACCCCCGAGTGGACGTCATACCGGCTGCGCGTGCCTCCGCCAACGATGCGGCCACGGTCGCCGAACTCACAGCCGGGTCGCCTGGCCGACAAACCTGTCGACCGGCCGCACGTTTACGACCGCCGGCCACCCGACCGGGCCGCCCGGCTCACGGTCAGCGGGCGAGTTCGACGGCCGACGGCCCGAGCAGCGCCTTCAGATCCGCCATCAGCGCCGTCGTCGGTGCCACCCGGAGCGGGCTCAACCTCAGGACCGTCGCCTTCGAGCCGTTGACCAGGCGCACGTGGACCTCCGACGGGCCCGGGTGCGTGTTGAGGATCTCGCGCAGCCGCTCCACCAGCGGCGGCGTCACCCGGTTCGTCGCGATGTTCATCACCACCGGCTGGTTGCCGTCGGCGCCGGCGGTCGAGATGTCCGGGATGGACATGTCCATCGCCATGATGCGGGCCTGGTCGTCGCGGCGGTCGACCCGGCCCTTGACGACGACGATCGCGTCCTCGGCGATGTACTGACCGACCAGCTCGTAGGTGTTCGGGAAGAACAGCACCTCGACACCGCTGGTCATGTCCTCGATGGACGACGACGCCCAGGGGCGGCCCTGCTTCGTGATCCGGCGCTGGACGCCCGTCAGGATGCCGGCCAGCGTGACCACCGCACCGTCGGGGATCGCGCCTTCCTCCGACAGCGCCGCGATCGGGGTGTCGGCCGCGGCCGACAGCGCGCGGTCGAGGCCTGACAGCGGGTGGTCCGACACGTACAAGCCGAGCATTTCGCGCTCGAAGGAAAGCTTGTCGGGCTTGTCCCACTCGCTCTCGGGGATCGTCGGCGCGGCGACCATCGCGGTCTCCGGCGCGTCGCCGAAGGCGGCTCCGAAGAGGTCGTACTGCCCGACCGCCTCGTTGCGCTTGATGCCCATGAACGAGTCGATCGCGTCCGCGTGGATGGCCAGCAGGCCCTTGCGGCTGTGGCCGAGCGAGTCGAACGCGCCCGCTTTGATCAGGGACTCGATCGTGCGCTTGTTGCAGGCCACCGCGTCGACCTTGCGGAGGAAGTCGTAGAAGTCCGTGTAGGCGCCCTGCTCCTTGCGGGCCCGCACGATCGCCTCGACGACGTTGACGCCGACGTTGCGGACCGCGGCCATGCCGAACCGGATGTCGTTGCCGACGGCGCCGAACCGGGCCAGGGACTCGTTGACGTCGGGCGGCAGCACCTTGATGCCCATGCGCCGGCACTCCGCGAGGTAAACCGCGGCCTTGTCCTTGTCGTCACCGACCGAGGTCAGCAGCGCCGCCATGTATTCGGCCGGGTAGTTGGCCTTCAGGTAGGCGGTCCAGAAGGAGACCAGCCCGTAGCCCGCGGTGTGCGCCTTGTTGAAGGCGTAGTCGGAGAACGGGACCAGGATGTCCCACAGCGTCTTGATCGCCGCGTCGGAGTAGCCGTTGTCCCGCATGCCCTGCGAGAACGGCACGTACTCCTTGTCGAGGATCTCCTTCTTCTTCTTGCCCATCGCCCGGCGGAGCAGGTCGGCGGCGCCGAGCGTGTAGCCCGCGAGCTGCTGCGCGATCGCCATGACCTGCTCCTGGTAGACGATCAGCCCGTAGGTGTCGCCCAGGATGTCTTCGAGCGCGTCGGCCAGCTCAGGGTGGATCGGGACGACCGGCTTGCGGCCGTTCTTCCGGTCGGCGTATTCGTTGTGCGCGTTGGCGCCCATCGGGCCCGGCCGGTAGAGCGCGAGCACCGCGGAGATGTCCTCGAAGTTGTCGGGGACCATCGACCGCAGCAGCGAGCGCATCGGGCCGCCGTCGAGCTGGAACACGCCGAGCGTGTCGCCGCGGGCCAGCAGCTCGTAGGTCGGCTTGTCGGCCAGCGGCAGCTGCTCGAGCACCACGGTCTCGCCGCGGTTGTGCTGGATGCCGTCGAGGCAGTCATCCATGATCGTGAGGTTGCGCAGGCCCAGGAAGTCCATCTTGAGCAGCCCGATGGACTCGCAGGCGCCCATGTCCCACTGCGTGATGATCGCGCCGTCGTTGTCGCGCCGCCAGATCGGCAGGACGTCCATCAGCGGCTCGCCGGACAGGATCACGCCGGCCGCGTGCACACCGGGCTGGCGGATCAGCCCCTCGATGCCCTTGGCCGTGTCGACGACCTTCTTGGTGTCGGGGTCCGTCTCGTAGAGCGTGCGGAACTCGGCGGCCTCGGCGTAGCGGTTGTGCGACGGGTCGAAGATGCCCGACAGCGGGATGTCCTTGCCCATCACCGGCGGCGGCATCGCCTTGGTGATCTTGTCGCCGACCGCGAACGGGTAGCCGAGCACCCGGGCCGCGTCCTTGATCGCCGCCTTCGCCTTGATCTTGCCGTAGGTGACGATCTGGGCGACCCGCTCCTCGCCCCACCGCTCGGTGGCGTAGCGGATCATGTCGCCGCGCCGGCGCTCGTCGAAGTCCATGTCGATGTCGGGCATCGAGACGCGGTCGGGGTTGAGGAACCGCTCGAACAGCAGGCCGTGGTCCATCGGGTCGAGCTCGGTGATCTTCAGCGCGTAGGCGATCAGCGCGCCCGCCGCCGAACCACGCCCCGGCCCGACCCGGATCTTCTCGCGCCGGGCGTATTCGCAGAGGTCGGCGGTGACCAGGAAGTAGCCCGGGAAGCCCATCTTGCAGATGACGTCGAGCTCGTAGTCGGCCTGCTTGAGCCGGTCGTCGGGCACACCGTTGGGGAACCGCTCGCGCAGGCCGCGGTGCACCTCGGCGCGCAGCCAGGACTCCTCGGTGTAGCCGTCGGGCACCGGGAACGACGGCATCAGCTTGCGGTGGCCGAACACCGACGAGTAGTCGCCGATCTTCTCGGCGATCTCCAGCGTGTTGGCGCAGGCGCCGGGCACCTCTTTTTCCCAGAGCTGGTACATCTCGGCCGCGGACTTCAGGTAGAAGTCCCGCGCGTCGAACTTGAACCGCTTGGGGTCGGCCATCGTGGACCCCGACTGCACGCAGAGCAGCACCTCGTGCGAGTCGGCGTCCTTCTCGTAGGTGTAGTGCAGGTCGTTGGTCGCGACGGGCTTGAGGTTGAGCCGCTTGCCGAGCGCGAGCAGGTCCTGCCGGATCCGGGTCTCGATGTCGAGCCCGTGGTCCATCAGCTCGAGGTAGAAGTTGTCGCGGCCGAAGATGTCCATGAACTCGGCGGCCGACGCGCACGCCTTCTCGAAGTCGCCGATCCGCAGCCAGGTCTGCACCTCACCCGAGGGGCACCCGGTGGTCGCGATGATCCCCTTGCCGTGCTCGTGCAGCAGCTCACGGTCGGCCCGCGGCTTGAAGTAGTAACCCTCCAGCGAGGACCGCGACTGCAGCCGGAAGAGGTTGCGCAACCCGTCGGCGTCAGCGGCGAGCATCGTCATGTGGGTGTAGGCGCCACCACCGGAGACGTCGTTCTCGCCACCGTCGGCCCACCGCACCCGCACCCGGTCACGCCGCGGCGTGTTGGGCGTGAGATAGGCCTCGACCCCGATGATCGGCTTGATCCCGGCGCCGGTGGCCTGCTTGAAGAAGTCGTAGGCGCCGTACATGTTGCCGTGGTCGGTCATCGCCAGCGCCGGCATGCCGAGCCGGTTGGCCTCGGCGAACAGCTCCTTGAGCCGGGCGGCACCGTCGAGCATCGAATACTCGGTGTGCACATGCAGATGCACGAACTTATCTGAACTACTCATGACGCCCTCCCAGTCCCCCAAACGTGTTCCGCCCGTTGACTCATCAGCACGTTGGTGCCCCTCTCGGGAGGGTGGCGGACCGACCTGCGATCTCGTGGAAGGACGGGATGCCGAGGTTCGTGACGCTTGCTCGCTGCGTGCGGGCTTCCAACTGCGCAAGCTTCTCGTCGGCCGCTGCCAGGCTGACCCGGAGGCCTTCGGCCTCCCCGCGCCAGCCCTCGCGTACGGCCTCTTCGATCCGCGCTATCAGGTTGTCGCAAATTTCGGTCAGGCGAGCCTTCTGAGCAGGGTCAACGCGCAGTAACGGGCACTTGACGCAGCTGTGCTCGTGAACGCAGTCCATGCCGTAGGCGCGCCCGCAGTCGCCGAGGGACACCTTGCGCCGCTCGAAGTGGCCGAGGAACTCTTCCCACTCCGCATCGGTCGGCGACCGATATTCCTCGCTTGGGCGCAACTCTCGACGGCGAGAGATGAACGCGCGGTGCCCCTCGATGACCTCTTGGGAGTAGACCGCCTTGTAGCCCATCGTGGTGTTGATGTCTTTATGCCCAAGGACAAGCTGAGCAATGTGTGGCGGCATGCCGTTCAGGATCGCCTCGGTGGCGAATATTCTCCGAAAGTCGTGCGGTTGAAAGTGCAACGGCTGCCCGGCGACGTCAACAAGCCCGGAGTAAAGCAAGATCTCGTTGAGGCACCGGCGAATCGTTCCTGAGGAGATCCGCCGCGACTCTCCATTCACAGACAGAGCGCGGAGCCGCCCGATGACCGCACTGAGCACATCGGCCAGTTCCGGGCTGACGACGAGCAGCCTCTCCTGATCCGTCTTAGACGGCGCGATCTGCAGCAGAGGCACGAGTTCGTTCGTGGAGGGCACTTTGAACTGCGTGATGCTGTGATGGCTGGCTTCCAGCATCTCTTCGATACGCACGCCCGTGTTCCGAAGGAACTCCACGGCAGCCCATCCCCAGAAAGCGCGATGTTCTGCCTGCGCCAGATCGATCCTGCGTTCGCTGCTGTCGAAGGCGATACACGAGCTGTCCGGGTTGCCGCGATCAGCGCTAACACCTTTTCGGTAAACCTCGCCAAGGACTGAGAAACTCTGACCACCCTTGGCCTCGCGCACCGCGCCAAGGCGTTCCCTTGCCTCTTTGAGGTTCCGCTCGGCAGCTCGAATCAACGTGGGCAACACCGGCAGCCGTTCCCGGGTTCGCTGATCCATCCGTGCCTTGGTTCGCGCAAGATTCTTCTTGTTGGAGATCTCTGCAGCACCGATGGGGCAAGGCACCGCCCATGGTCCCCATCGACTAGGGTCCTCCAACGCGCACTGGGCCAGGTCGAGGTAGAAGGCGCGGATGGACACGAGAATTTTGATGTAGCTGCCGTCCCCGCGTGGGGCTGTGACATCTCCGGTTGTTCCATTGGGCAACCGGCGCCGAAGCACTTTGACTCGGAGTCGCTCTTTAAGAGCCTTGGCGGTCGCAGGCTTCAGGTGGAGGGACGTGATCCCCGGTTCAATGGCCTCGACGTTCTTCCAGAAATGTAGAGCCAGGTTACGGGACAGCTCTTCAAGGGACCCGTAGTCGAGTACTGGCTGGCGCTCCGAGAGGTAATCGACAAAAAGATCTCTGACCTGACCGTTTTCCACGGAGTATCGGTCAATCAACTCTTCAACACTGACTTGCCCGGACCTCTTCTCCAGGGCTCGCAGCGTGTGCGGCGATTCGTCGGGGAATCCGCCTAGTCCTCGCAGCAGCGAGTAGTAGAAGGTTCTGCCGCTACTACCAGCGAGCACTTTGGATTCGACGTCGCAGAGTTGCAAACAGTCGCCTACGGTGATGTCCGCAACAGTGCCGCCCTTGGCGATCAAAATTACCGCGATCTGGTTGCGTGCCCACATGCCTTGGCTGGAGTTCCAGAGCTGCTCATCCGTTGCCGCTTGCAAGCGCGCGAAGCCTTCAGGGTCTCGGTGCACTGCCATGGCGTGGCGCCAGTGGCGGGACCGGTTAACCGTGACGAGCCATTCCATGTCCGGTCGTACGACATCCGCGCAGAACAAAGCGAGCAGACCCGCCCGCAGGTGCCGATGGTCGGCGAATTCCTCGCGGGCAGTGAGCCAGGCGACAAGCTCATCAGTCCAGTCGTTGCCCAGCTTGTGAGCGGGGCCTGCGTACCAGCGTTCTTGCCAAGTCGTTCCGGGAAAGCCTTCGAGCCATCGCAGCACTTTGTCGGCGGACCGACGCCGGATGCCCTGAGTCGGCAGATTCGCTGCCCGCAGGGCTGGCTCGTCGAACCGGGCGATGACGGCTTCTGTGCGCTGAGCGGTGGCGGGCCAATGTGTCCCCGCGTTGCGGGCGGTGAACTGGCGTTGCAGGGCCTTACCGGCACTACCCGCGAGGGACCCGTAGCGGTGCTGCGTGGGGGCAGCCGGATGGACGACGGTAGCGGTCTGCGCTGTCATAGCCGGCCGCCGAAACAAGACGTCGAGCGACTCCTGGTTGTAGCCGGCAGCGGGCGACGGTGCGGACGGCCGTGCGCTCGCGCCGGCCTGCCGTGCGTGGAAGGCGCGAACGTTAGTGATGACGTCTTCGCTGGTGGGGGTGGTGTAGATCTCGGTTGTCGACAGGTGCCGGTGGCCCAGGATCCACTGCACGTCGGTGAGCGGCATGCCGGGGTCTCGGGCCATGCGGTAGGCCGCCGTGTGACGGAGATCGTGCAGGCTCCAGTTCGAGCCTAGGAGCTCGTTGGCGCGGACAAACATGGCGCGGGCGGCGTGGTAGCTCAGCGGCCTCCACGGGCGCCTCAGCGTCCACCACAGCGGCTCTTTGGTGCCCCGCGGGACGCCGAGCCGCCACACCTCTTCCTGGTAGAGGCGGAGCCAGACGAACGCGTCGGGAGACGCCGGCAGCTCCTGGAACTCGCCGAGGCCTTTGCGCGTGACTCCGATCAGCTGCTGTCCTGGATCGACATGCCGCTGTGCCACGCCCAGCAACTCACTCGCGCGAGCCGCGGTCGACACCCAGAAGGCCAGCAGCGCCCGGTCTCGGTTGCTCCTGAGACCGGCGAACAGTTGGTTGAACTTCTCGTCCGGGATGCTCTTCGGGATACGTTGAGCGGTCCGGGGCCGGTACCTGCCCCTGCGTTCCTTCTTGAACGGTTCCATCGGGTTGTGGTGGGCGTTTGCGCGCCCGGCCCGTCGCCCTCGGTCCATCGGGAACGGGTTCATCAGCGGCCCCGTGCCGGCCTCGAGCTGGAAGTCGTAGAAGGTTCGCAGCACGGTCTCGCAGTGCGCCCGGGTCGAGGCGGCGTATTTGCGGCCTGGTGACGCCTTGCCCGTCACGGCGTTGATGGTGACGGTCTCCGCAGACCTGCTGCTCAGCGTCGCGGCGGGTTCTTCGCCAGCGCCCTTGCGGCGCCAATGGACTCGGGTGGGCTTGTCTGCGGTCTGCATCCAACGTGCGAAGTCGCGGGCTTCGATCCGAGTCGCGCGATCCCACGCCACGTCGACAGCGGCAAGGAACCGCCACCACAGCAGCAAGTCGTGGCCGTAGGCCCGGAGAGTCTTGGGAGAGCGTCCTGCGGCCTGGAGTTCGGCCATGATGGCGCGGGCCGGATCGACTCTCTCGCCGGCCGCGTCGACAAGCCGGTAGGGCTCCCACTGGTCTCCGGTCTCCACCAGACGACCAACCTCAGGGATCACGAGGCTGGCCAAGTCTCTCTCCTTCTCGCCTGGGACCTTCATGAGCACAGGACCGTAGCATCTGGGTGGGAAAGCCCTGAGCTGGGACAACTACCTCATTAGTTCAGTCAACAGGTCGAGTCGGACACCCGGGACCCCCTTCACTCAAGCGCCGTGGCGAGCCTAGTCGCGAGGTACGACAGTCGGCACCTGCCGAGCCCCGGTGAGTTGAAGATCAAATTCTCATGAAGTTCAAGATCCGGCTTTCCCGGGTTCGCGGTGGTGCGGACCGTCGCTCCCGCCGGACACCGGGCCCGCGGCACACAAGCATCACGAACACCCACAGATGCACCAGGATGGGCGAGGTGCCGACGATCCTCCTGATCCACAGCCCGCTGCTCACCGCTGCCACCTGGGACGGCCTGCGCCCCCACCTGGAAGCGGCCGGCTGGCAGGTCGTCGCCCCGGACTTCCGTCACCTGATCGAGACCCGGCCCTTCCACGCGGCCCTGTCGTCGGCGGCAGCCGCATCCGTCGCCGACACCACCCCGGCCGCGGTCGTCGCCCACAGCCGCGCGGGCGCGTACCTACCGGGCATCATCGACGCGATCGCCCATCCCGGCGTCGCCGCGGTCTTCCTGGACGCCCGCCTCCCCTACCCGGGAACCAGCTGGATCGACTCGACACCGCCGGACCGCGCGACCTGGCTACGGAAGGCCGCGGCGCACGGCCGCCTGCCGGCCTGGGACAGGTGGTTCCCCGCGGAAACCTTCGACCACCTCCGCCGCGACCCGACCCACCGCCGGGCGCTGCAGGACCTACCCGAACTGCCATGGGAGCTCGTCACGGAGACCCTCCCCGAGCCGGGCCCGGCGTGGCACTCGTCCCGCCGCGTCTACATCCAGCTGAGCCCGGCCTACCGACCCACCGCGGACCAGGCGGAGAAGGACGGCTACGAGGTCCACCGCGCGAGCACGGACCACCTGGCGATGATCACCGACCCCGCCCTCGTCGCGAACCTGCTGCGGTCAGCACTCAGCACGTGACCGGCGGGAGCCGCCGACGAACGACCGACGCGCCCGGCCGCGCGGGGTCGCGGTGGCACCGCCATCGGCGCCGGTCCCGCGACTGCCGCGGCGGCATGCCGCGCCCATGTTGCCAATCCGCGTCAGCGGGCGAAGGGCTCCAGCATGATGCTCGCCGCCTTGAGCCAGGCGTCGCGCGTCTCCGGCCGGAGCAGCTGGTATTCGATCGACGAGCCGGCCTCCAGTGCCGGGTCGTAGGGCACCACCGCCACCGCGCGCGTGCGCGTCGCGAAGTGGGCCGCGAAGTCGTCGAGCAGCGGCGACTTGCCCGGCGTCGGGCACGACAGCAGCGTCACCGCGTTGGTGGCCAGGTCGCCCATGCCCACGTCGTAGAGCAGGTCGAGCATCCAGTCCGCGGTGAACGCGGCGTCCTCCCGCGGCACCGTCGTGATCACGAGCTGGTCGGCGGCCTGCAGGACCGTCTGCCAGTTGGCGCTCTCCACGTTGTTGCCGGTGTCGACGCAGATCACGTCGTGCGTGCGGCGCAGCAGCTCCAACACCCGGCGCACCGTGTATTGATCCAGGCGCTGCGCGAACCGCGGGCTCTCCTCGCCGGCCAGCACGTCGTAGGAACCGTCCGACGCGTGCCGCAGGAACTCGTCGAGCGCCTCGGTCAGCCCGTGCCCGTGCTGCGCCTCGACCTCGGCCAGGTTGGTGATCAGGTGGCGGATCGTGCGGGCGTGCCGCGCGCTGCCGGCGCGCAGCCCCAGCGTGCCGCGCAGCTCGTTGTCGTCCCAGGCCAGCACGCCCTGCCCGCGGATGCTGCCGACCGTCGCGGCGGCCAGCACAGTCGCGGTGGTCTTGTGCACGCCGCCCTTCGGGTTGGCGAACGCGATCACCCGCGAGCCGCCGAACTCGCGGCGCAGGACGCCCGCGGCCCGCTCGACCTCGTGATCGCCCGCGGCGGCGGCGCGCCACTCGATCCCGGCCGGCTCGGGCGGGGCCAACGGCGCCGGCGGCTCGGCCACCCGTGGCTCGGCCCGCGCGTACCCCTCGTATCCCCCGCCCGTGTAACGCTCGGTGTAGTCGCCGTCGTCGAACCGGTCGCCGGTGTAGCGCTCGTCCGTGTAGCCACCCGTGGCGCCGTAGCCGTAATCGGTGTCGCCGCCGTAGTAGCTGCCCGACCGGTAGGCGCCCGGCTCGTAGGCCTCCTGCGCGGGAGGCGAATAGCTCTCGGGCGGCGGGTAGCTCTCCTGCGCCGGCGGATAGCGCCGCTCGGGCGGGTAGGACACCGGCGCCACGGCCCGGCCCTGGAAGCCGTTGACCGGCGCGACCGGGGCAACCGGCTGCTCCTGACGGTCGGCCGGCGCCCGCGGCGCGGCCACCCGGGCCTCGCGGACCTCGTGGTTCTCGCCGGTGCGACCGCCGAGCAGCGCCCGGTCGAGCAGCGCCCGCCACCGTGGGGCCGGCTCAGCCGGTCGACCCCATCCGGTCTCGGTGCCCTCCACGCCTCGCCCCTCCCGACGCGTTGTCCCGCTCGACAGATCCGGCTACGACGCAACCCTATGCGGCCCGCACCAGGACGCATATCCCCACTGTGCACATGGCGCACCGTCAGACTGGTCCAACGTGCCGGGCCGGTCACCGGATGTGGGGCACCGCACGATTACCCCGGCTCCGGTGAACCGGTCGAATCGCTGCCCACCGGCCCCGTCGGCACCGCCGTCGGCGGGTCGGCGGTCGGCGGCGCCGGCTCCGCGGTCGGCGTCGGCTCCGCCGTCGGCGTGGCTTCCACCGGTGTCGGCGTCGGCTCGACGACGGACGGGGACGGCGCCGGCGCCGGCGCGGGATCCGGCAAGGGCGGCAGGAACACGGTGCGGTCCAGCGTGCGGACCTCGGGTGCGGGGTCGACGGCGCGCACGCCCGGTCGCGCGGCGAGGCGCTTCAGGTCGGGCGCCGCCGCGCGCAGGACTGCCGCGTAGACACATGAGCAGTTCGTACGGTAAGCGGTCGCCTCCGCGATCGCCACCCGGGCGGCTGTCTCGTACACGGGACGCAGTTTCTTCTCGTCGGGTGTCCCGGTGACCTCGGCCGCGCGCTCCTGGTAGTCACGCGCCTCGCGTTCCTTACGATCCGCGAATCGGAGCATCCCGGACACCACGTCCTCGGGCACCCGCTGCACCGACATCCGGGCGATCTGCGTCTGCATGCCCGGCAGCGGCGCGCGAATGAACACTTCGGACACCGGCGCGCCGTTGAGCACGGTCGGCAGCCGGTCGGGCGCGAGATAGGCGGCGAACATGACGAGGGCGTACGGCGTGCCGTCGCCGGACGCGCCGGCCGAGAGCGCGTCCAGCTCGCGCCGGGACTCGGCGAGGTAGCTCGGCACCGACGTGCCGTCCGGGACGCCGACGCGGACCACCTCACCGGGCGGCGTGCCCTCGCGGGGCCGCTCCGCCACCCAGACCGCGGTCGCCAGCACGGCGGTGACGGAGATGAGCGACACCGCGGTCAACAGGCCGGTGTGGCCGGTGGGCCGGCGGAGCCGGTCGAGCAGGCGACCCAGCGGCGGGACGACGGCGTCGTCGATCCGACGGAGCAGGTCGTCGAAACGCACGATCCCCTCCCCCAGTCGAGTCTCGTCAGTCCCGCAGGATGTCCAGCGCGTGCTGCAGGTCGTCAGGGTAGCTGCTCTCGAAGAGCACCTCGTCGCCCGTGCCGGGGTGGACGAACGCGAGCGCCCGCGCGTGCAGCCACTGCCGGGACAGACCGAGCCGGGCCGACAGCGTGGGGTCCGCGCCGTAGGTCAGGTCGCCGACGCACGGATGGCGCAACGCCGAGAAGTGCACCCGGATCTGGTGCGTACGCCCGGTCTCGAGCCGCACGTCGACCAGGCTCGCGGCCGGGAACGCCTCCAGCGTGTCGTAGTGGGTGACGCTCGGCTTGCCGCCGGAGACGACCGCCCACCGGTAGTCGTGATGCGGGTGCCGGTCGATCGGCGCGTCGACGGTCCCGCGCAGCGGGTCGAGGTGCCCCTGCACCACGGCGCTGTAGCGCTTGTCGACCTCGCGCACCTTGAAAGCCCGCTTCAGCGCGGTGTACGCGCGCTCGCTCTTGGCGACCACCATCAGCCCGCTGGTGCCCACGTCGAGCCGGTGCACGACGCCCTGGCGCTCGGCGGCACCGCTGGTGGAGATCCGGTGACCGATAGCGGCCAGCCCGCCGACGACGGTCGGGCCGGTCCAGCCCGGGCTCGGGTGCGCGGCGACGCCGACCGGTTTGTCGACCACGACGATGTCGTCGTCCGCGTACACCACGTGCAGCCCCGGCACCGCCTGCGGGACCACCTCGGCGACCGCCTGCGGCTCGGGCAGCGTGACCTCGAGCCACGCGCCGGCGGCAACCTTGTCGGACTTGGGGCGCGGCGTGCCGTCGACGACCGCGTCACCGGCCTCGACGATCGCCGCGGCGGCCGTGCGGGACAGCCCGAAGAGCCGGGAGATCGCCTGGTCCAGGCGCATGCCGTCGAGGCCGTCCGGGACGGGCAGCGCGCGCGAGGTCACTTGTCGCCCTCGCCCGACCCAGCGTCCTCGGCCTTGGCCTTCTTCCTGCGCAGGGGTATCCGCGTGCCGTCACGCTGCCGGCCGCTGAACTCGAGGATGATCGCCAGCACGACGCCACAGGACAGGGCGCTGTCGGCGATGTTGAAGACCGCGAACTTCTCGCCGTACGGCGCGAAAAGGCTGATCATGTCGACCACGTGACCCTGGAACGGGCCGGGTGCGCGGAAGATGCGGTCGACGAAGTTGCCGAGTGCGCCGCCGGCGACCAGGCCCAGCGCGATCGCCCAGGGCATCGAGCGCAGCTTGAACGCCATCCAGGTGATCCACGCGAGGACCGCGGTCGCGATCAGCGGGAACACCCAGGTGTGGCCGCTGCCCAGGCTGAACGCGGCGCCGCTGTTGCGGATCAGGCTCAGGTAGACCGCGCCGCCGAGGATCCGCACGGGCCCGCGGCCGGTGAGCTCCTCGGTCGCGAAGTGCTTGGTGAGCTGGTCGAGCAGGATGATGAAGGCCGCCACGGCGACCAGGACCCAGATGGCCTTGGACCGGGCGCGCCTGGGTGGCGCCGGCTTCTCGTCCGCGGGCGTGGTCGCGGTCATCTGTCCCTCGTCGGCGGCGTTCAGCTCGGGCCTGCTTCCTCGTCGGCTGGGTTACGCCCGGATGCCCCCCGCGCCGGATGTCCGGTGCCGGATGTCCGATAAAGGGGTGCCCGGTCGGGCCGCGGGTGACACGGCCCGGCCGGGCAACTCTACGCGAAACCGTGGGTGCCGACCTTACCGGCGCTCCTCCAGCTGCTTGCAGGTGACGCAGAGGGTCGCGGAGGGGAACGCGGCCAGCCGCTCGACCGGGATCGGGTTGCCACACCGCTCGCACCAGCCGTAGTTGCCTTCGTCGAGCCGCTCCAGCGCCCGTTCCACCTGGCTGATCCGGTCCAGGATGCTGTTGGCGAGGGAGATCTCCTGCTCGCGCTCGAAGGTCTTCGTGCCGGTGTCGGCCTGGTCGTCGCCCGCCGAGTCGGTGAAACGGTCGCGCTGCAGAACGGTGATCTCGGTCAACGTCTGGCTGTGCTCGATCGTCAACTCTTCCCGCCGTGCCGAGAGCGCTGCGCGGATCTTCTCCGTCTCCGCGGCGGAGCGGGTCCCCCTGGGCGCCTTACGGCTTGCGGCGGTCTTCGTGTCGGCTGGCTTCCCCATGGCTTCTCCCTCAGCCGCGGCCCCCGCGGCGGTTTGTGCTGCCGCCGCGGAGGAGGAACGCTTCCTCCGCGACGCGACCGGGTCGGCAGACCCGGTCTGGATCGAGGTGTCGGCTCCGGCCGGCGCGCGTTCCGCGCCCACCTCCGACCTGGTGGCGCGGGTGCGCGACCCCGCCTTCGAGCCGCGGGCGGCGGACGTGCCACCCGCCGCCGGCGCGGCCTTCTTGCCTGGTGCGGCAGGTGCTGCCGCAGCCGTACCGGCCGCCGGCGCCGACTCGGCGCCTCCCCCGGGCCGGGCCTTCCTGGCCGGCGCCTTCCGCGCCGGCGTGGCCTTCTGTCGTTCATCCGCGGGCACCCGCTGCGCGGGCGCCGCCGCCGTCTTTCCGGCGGCCTTCTTCGTGGCCTTCTTGGCAGCCTTGGCCGGCGCGGCCTTCTTGGCCGGCGCCCGCTTGGCGGTGGCGCTCTCCGGGGCCGCGTCCTCGGTCGGCGCCGTCGCCCGCTTGGCCGCGCCCCTCTTGGCAGGCGCCGCCTTGGCGGCGGACTTGGCGGCGGCCGGCCGTGGCTCAAGTTCACGCTGCTCAACCCGATGACCACGGTCGAGCACCTGCGGGCCGTGCTCGACCGGGTCCGCGCGGCCGGC
>NZ_JBFAIU010000040.1:0-34773 GCF_040654855.1 Asanoa sp. NPDC050611 | reverse complement strand
CAATAACGCGGCTTATGCCCGAAATGTCACGGAGACCCGCACGACCATCACCAGCTCGCGTCGACCGCCCACTCCACGACCGGACCCACGAGCTCCGCGTGGACCAGCGCGCCGTCGGCGAGGACCGCGTCGTCGAACACCGCGCGGGGGCTGTGGTTGACCGCTCCCTGCGCCGGATCCTCGGCGCCGCTCGCGCCGAGCATGAGATAGCAGCCCGGCACCTGGTCGAGCACCTCCGCGAAGTCCTCCGCGGCGCTCACGGGGAAGCGCATCGCTTCGAACCGGTCCGCACCGACCACATCGGACACCACCGAGCGGGCGAACTCGTACCGCTGCTCGTCGTTGACCGTCACCGGGTAGCCGTCGACGTACGCCACCTCCGCGGTCAGCCCGTGCGCCGCCGCGATGTGCTCGCACAACCGGGTGATCTCGGCGCGCAGCCGCTCCTGGTTCGTCGCCGAGAAGGTGCGTACCGTGGCGTCGATCTCGGCGGTGTCCGGAATGATGTTGGCCTTGTTGCCGGCGTGGATCGAGCCGACCGTGACGACGACCGGGTCGAAGACGTCGAAGCGGCGGGTGACCAGCGTCTGCAACGAGGTCACGATCTCCGCCGCCACGGTGACCGGGTCGCGGCCGAGGTGCGGCATCGAGGCGTGCGCGCCGGTTCCGCGCACGGTCACCTTGAGGTCCGCGGTGGCCGCCATCAGCGTGCCCGGCCGGCTGCCGAACCGACCGCTGGGCCAGCCGTACGATCGCACGTGCATCCCGTACGCCGAGGAGACCCGGGGGCCGGCCGCGTCCAGCACCCCTTCGGCGATCATCCGCCCGGCGCCGTTCCAGCCCTCCTCGCCAGGCTGGAACATGAACACCACGTCGCCGGCCAGCTGGTCGCGGTGCTGGCTGAGCAGGCGGGCGGCGCCGACCAGCATCGCCGTGTGCAGGTCGTGCCCGCACGCGTGCATGGCGCCGTCCACCTGGCTGGCGTAGTCGAGCCCGGTCGTCTCGGTGATCGGCAGCGCGTCCATGTCGGCGCGCAACAGCACGGCGGGCCCGCCGGCGCCGCGCAGCACCGCGGTCACCGACGTCAGCGAGCGGCCCAGGGTGATCTCCAGGCCCAGCCCGGCCAGCTCGTCGAGCACCGCCCGCTGCGTCCGCGGCAGGTCCAGGCCGATCTCCGGGTGCCGGTGGAGGTCGCGCCGCAGCCGCACCAGCTCGGGCTGCAGCGCCGCGGCGTCGTCGCGCAGGCGGTCGGGCAGAGCCATCGCGTTTCCCAATCGTCAGGCCGGCCGGGCGGGCCCCGGCTGCCCGACCAGCATGCCGGCCACGGTGCGCGGATGGGCGACGTGGGGGAAGTGGCCGCTGCCGGGCAGCACGGTCACGGTGACGTCCGGCAGGGCCGATCGCAACCATTCCTGGTACGCCGGATTCGGCTCATGGCCGGTCACGAAGGTGTACGGCAGCCCGTTGGCCCGGATCACGCCCAGGTCGTCCGCCCGGCGCCGGGCGAGCTCGTCGGGGGAGTTGACCAGGACCTCGTTCCAGTAGCCGAGGAGCAGGTCCTGCCGGGGGTCGGTGGCCGTGGCGACCAGCTCCCGCCCCGCCGGCGGCAGCTCGTCGACGTGCATGTTGGCGAGCATCCGGGCCCAGACGTCGCCCCACGCCGGGCTGCGCAGCACCGGCTCGGCCTGCCGCAGTACGTCGGCGAACCGGCCCACCAGGAGGGGCTGGTCGATGTTGACCACGCCCCGGGCGGGATAGGCCGCGGCGTACATGGTCACCAGGACGCCGCCGAGCGAGTGGCCCACGACGACCGGCGCGGTGAGTCCGGCCTCGGCCGCGGCCTTGTGGATCGCGGCGACGACCTCGTCGAGGTCGTAGCTGTCCCACCGCGGCGAGCGGCCGTGCCCCGGCAGGTCGACGGCCAGCACCCGCCGGCCCGGGTCGACGGTCGCCAGCTCGTCCAGCAGCGGCCCCCACTGGCGTCTGTCGTAGCTGAGACCGTGCACGAGGAGCAGCGGTGGCCGGTCGTCGACCGTGCCCCGGAGGTCGCCGGCGAGGCCGCCGAAGGTGTCCGACATGTCCTTCTCCCGTCCTGGTACGCGTGTACGGTACGGCGTGGCCAGTCGGTCGGCGCTACTGATTGTGGGGCGAACCACCGCGCCGGTCGCCTACCTTGAGGACATGGCCAAGTACCTGTTCACCTCGGCGTACACCGTCGAAGGCCGGCGTGGGCTGCTCGCGGACGGCGGGAGCGGGCGGGTCGAAGCCACGCGGCGGACGGCCGAGAGTGTCGGCGGGAGCCTCGAGGCGATGTACTACAGCTTCGGCGAGCACGACGTCTACATCATCTGCGACCTGCCCGACAACGAGGCGGCGGCGGCCGTGTCCCTCGCCGTGGGCGCGAGCGGCGCCCTGGACACCACGACCGTGGTCCTGCTGACGCCGGCGGAGATCGACCGGGCGGCCAGGCAGGCGGTCGACTTCCGCGCGCCGGGTGCGTGACCACGGCGGATCGTGAATGTCAGACCCCTCGACCACACTGCCCGTACGACGTTGACGACTCGCTTGCTCACGCCGGAGACGTGGGACGACTTCGCCGCGCTGGTCGAGGCCAACAACGGCGTGTGGGGCGGCTGCTGGTGCATGGGGTTCCATCCGGAGGGCGTCGGTGCCGGGCACACCCCCGACGGCAACCGGGCGGCCAAGCGCGAGCACGTGGCCCGCGGCACGGTCCACCAGGTGCTCGTCTTCGACGGTGACCGCTGCGTCGGCTGGTGCCAGTTCGGCTCACCGGCCGAGCTACCCAACATCAAGAACCGGCAGGTGTACGAGCGCGGGGCCGACGCCGCGCCCGACTGGCGGATCGGCTGTGTCTTCACCAACGCGAAAGACCGTGGCCAGGGCGTCGCCGCCGCCGCGGTCGGGGCGGCCCTCGAGGAGATCAGGCGGGCCGGCGGCGGGGTCGTCGAGGCCTACCCGGAGCAGACCGCGGAGCGACCGCCGCAGCGTGGCGCCTACCTGCACACCGGCCCGGAGGAGCTCTACGCGCGCTACGGCTTCACGCGGGACCGCAAGATCGCGAAGTGGCGGTGGGTGATGCGCGCGAAGGTCTGAGAATTCGTCCGGCGGACCTGTCGGATTCGCGGTGACCCGCTCGTGGTGAGTGCGTAGGAGCACTTGACGACGAACGGAGCACCACCGATGGACCCGACGACCGCCACCGCCGCACCGGCCCGCGCCGGGCGCCGCGAATGGACCGGGCTGGCCGTGCTGGCCCTGCCCACGCTGCTGCTGGCGCTCGACGCGAGCGTCCTCTACCTCGCCCTGCCCAGGGTCAGCGCCGACCTCGGCGCCGACGCCAACCAGACGCTGTGGATCCTCGACATCTACTCGTTCGTGCTGGCCGGCTTCCTGGTCACGATGGGCACGCTCGGCGACCGCATCGGGCGCCGCCGGCTCCTGCTGATCGGGGCGGCGGCGTTCGGTGTGGCGTCGATCCTGGCCGCGTACTCGACCAGCGCGGAGATGCTCATCCTCACCCGCGCGCTGCTCGGCCTGGCCGGCGCGACGCTGATGCCGTCGACGATGGCGCTGATCCGCAACATGTTCACCGACCCGAAGCAGCTCGGCACCGCCATCGGCGTCTGGTTCACCTGCTTCATGGGCGGCATGGCGATCGGCCCGCTGGTCGGCGGCGCGCTGCTGGAGCAGTTCTGGTGGGGCTCGGCGTTCCTGCTGGGCGTGCCGTTCATGGCGCTGCTGCTGGTCGTCGGCCCGGTGCTGCTGCCGGAATACCGCGCGCCCGCCACCGGCCGCCTCGACCTGGCCAGCGTCGGCCTGTCGCTGGTCGCGATCCTGCCCGCGATCTACGGCCTGAAGGAGCTGGCCCGGGGTGGGTGGGACCCGGTCGCCGCCGGCGCCGTGGTGGTCGGCCTCGTCTTCGGCGTCACGTTCGTGCGGCGCCAGCGGGCCCTCGCCGACCCGCTGCTGGACCTGGGCCTCTTCGCCTTCCGGGCGTTCCGCTCGGCGCTGAGCGTCTACCTGCTCACCGGCGTGGTGATGGCGGGCGTGTCGCTGATGTCGACCATGTACCTCCAGTCGGTGCTGGAGCTGACCACCCTGCGCGCCGGCCTCTGGCTCCTGCCGCACAACGTGGCGCTCGCCGCCGGCTTCCTCGCCGCGCCGCGGCTGGCCGCCCGCTTCCGGCAGGCGCACGTGATGGCGGCCGGCATGGTCGTCGCGGCCACCGGGCTGGCGCTGCTGCTGGTGGTCGACCCGGCCGCCGGCCCCGGTCCGCTGGTGGCCGGGCTGGTGCTCGCGCACGCCGGCATCTCGCTGCCGATGGCCCTCGCCGCCACCGTCATCGTGGGCGCGGCGCCGCCGGAGCGGGCGGGCTCGGCCGCCTCGCTGATGGAGACCAGCGCCGAGTTCGGGATCGCGATGGGCGTGGCGACGCTGGGCACGCTCGGCACGGTGGTCTACCGCGACAGCTTCACGGCACCGCCGAACGTACCCGCGGAGGCGGCCGGGGCGGCGCGGGAGAGCATCACGGCGGCGGGCGGCGCGGCGGCGGGGCTGCCCCCGGAGCCGGCGGCCGCGCTGTCGCACGCGGCGCAGGCGGCGTTCACGTCGGGCGTGAACGTGGTCGGAGTGGTCGGCGCGGCCATCTTCGTGGTCCTCGCCGTCCTGGTCTACCGGGGCTCGCGACCGGCCTGAGCCCACTTACTGTTGGTACGTTCCAGAACGAGGAGATGATCCGAATGCAGTACCTGGTTTCCGTGATCGACGACCGGAGCAACTCCGCCACGCCGGCGGAGATGGCCGCGATCGACGCGTTCAACGAGCGGGTCCAGGCCGCGGGCCAGTGGGTCTTCGCCGGTGGGCTCGCGGACCCGAGCACGGCCACGGTGATCGACAACCGCGGCGGGGAGCCGGTGTTCACGGACGGGCCGTTCGTGGAGACGAAGGAGTTCCTCGCCGGCTTCTGGGTCTTCGAGGCGCCTGACCTCGACGCGGCGCTCAAGATCGCCGCCGAGGGCTCGAAGCACTGCAACCGCCGGGTCGAGGTGCGTCCGTTCCTGTGAGTGTGACCGACGCGGTCACCCGGGCCCACCGCGCGGAGTGGGCCCGGGTGGTCGCCGCACTGACCAAGCGTTTCGGCGACCTCGACATCGCCGAGGAGGCCACGGCCGAGGCGTTCGCGACGGCCGTCGAACGGTGGCCGGTCGACGGCGTACCCCCGAATCCCGGTGGCTGGCTGACCACCACCGCCAACCGCAAGGCCATCGACCGGATCAGGCGCGAGACCAAGCGCGTCGACAAGCAGAAGGAGGCCGCGATGTTGTACGACGACGACCCGCCCGAGCCTCCCGCGGCCATCGACGACGAGCGCCTCCGGCTGTTCTTCACCTGCTGCCACCCGGCGCTCGCGATGGAGACCCGCGTGGCGCTGACGCTGCGCATGGTCGGCGGCCTGACCGTGGCGGAGATCGCCCGCGCCTTCCTGGTGCAGGAGACCGCCATGGGCCAGCGGATCACCCGCGCGAAGGCCAAGATCAAGGCGGCGCGCATCCCTTACCGGGTGCCGTCCACAGAGGACCTGCCGGTGCGCGTCTCCGGTGTGCTCGGTGTCCTCTTCCTGGTCTTCAACGAGGGCTACCTGGCAACCGGCGCCGACACCGATCCGGTGCGGCAGGACCTGACCGCCGAGGCGATCCGCCTCACCCGCCTGATCCGCGCACTCCTGCCGAACGACGGCGAGGTGGCCGGCCTGCTGGCGCTGATGCTGCTCACCGAGGCCCGCCGCACGGCGCGGGTGTCGGCCGGCGGCGAGCTGGTCACCCTCGGCGAGCAGGACCGCGGGGCCTGGGACGCCGCACTGGTCGCCGAGGGCCACCGGCTGGTGCGCGAGCGCCTGGCCGCCGGCGAGGCGCCGGGCCGCTACCAGATCCTCGCGGCGATCAACGCGGTGCACACCTCGGCCCGCGACGTGCGGGACACCGACTGGTCGCAGGTGGTCGCGCTCTACGACCAACTGGTCAGGCTCGACCCGTCACCGATCGTCGCCCTCAACCGGGCGGTAGCGGTGGCGGAGCTGGACGGCCCCGAGGTCGCACTGGCCACGGTCGACCGGTTGGAGCCGAAGCTGGCGGGCTACCACGCCTACCACGCGGCGCGCGCGGACCTGCTGCGCCGGCTGGGCCGCAGCGACCAGTCCCGCGCGGCGTACGACCAGGCCATCGCCCTGGCGGGCAACACCGCGGAAGCCGCCTACCTGACCCGCCGCCGCGACCAACTGGGGTAGCGGTCGGGCGGCCAGGACCACGCGCGTGGCGCCTTCCAGTGGCGGATCATGGCGACCAGGCGGAACGCGAACACCAGCACCGCGGCGCAGGTGGCGACGGCCGGCATCGGCAGGTCGGCCCGGTGCGCCACGGCGACGACCAGCGCGCCCGCGGTGGCCGGTATCGCGTACAGGTCCGTGTCCACCTGGACGAGTGCGGGCGTCTCCCGGGCGATGATGTCGCGCAGCATCCCGCCGCCGACCGCGGTGGTGACGCCGAGGAGCACGGCCTGCAGCGAGCCGAGCCCGAAGTCCAGGGCCTTGATGGTGCCCGTGACGCAGAACAGCCCGAGCCCGGCGGCGTCGAAGACGAGGACCGTGACGCTGAGCCGGCGCACGACGGGATGGACGAAGAAGGTGACCACCGCCGCCGCCACCGGGATCACCAGGTAGTTGACGTTCGTGAACGCCGCCGGTGGCGTGTCACCGATGATCACGTCGCGCAGGATGCCGCCGCCGAGCGCGGTCGCCGTGGCCAGCACCACGATCCCGACGATGTCGAACCCTTTGTGCACGGCCATCAACGCGCCGGACGTGGCGAAGACGTAGAGACCGACGAGCTCGAGAACATATACCACCGTGCCTGCCGACATCCCTGTAGTCTCGCCGAGCACGACCGCCTACGGATCGGTCGCGGGACGGGGAGCGCTGACACACATGGCACCGACTGTGCAGAACGTCGTCTTCGACTGCGCCGACGCCTACGCGCTGGCGACGTGGTGGAGCAAGGTCTTCGAGGTGCCGATGTCCGACGAGGACGCGCCCGGCGACCCCGAGGTGGCCATCCTGCTGCCCACCGGCCTGACGCTCTATTTCCAGGCGGTGCCCGAGCCCAAGACGGTCAAGAACCGGGTGCACGTCTGCCTCCAGGCGGAGACCCGCCGCGACGACGACGTGGCCCGGATGCTCGACCTCGGTGCGACCATGCTCGCCGACCACCGGCGCGCCGACGGCACCGGCTTTGTCGTGCTCACCGACCCGGAGGGCAACGAGTTCTGCGTCCTGCGCAGCGCCGCCGAACGCGCCGCCCGCTGAGGCGTCACACCGTGGGCCAGGCCGCGGGGTCGCTGCCGTACGGGACCAGGCGGTCCGACGCGGGCAGGGTCAGGTCGCTGAACGAGACCGGCGGCGCCAGGAAGTCCACCGGCCCGTACGTCGTGTCGATCGTGACCGTCGACGCCGGGTAGGTGTCCGTCGCGGGAACCGACCCCTGCGCTGCCACGTCCAGCAGCCCCAGCTCCTGCACCCACATCACGCTGCGGGTCAACGACAGCTTCACCTGGTACGAGCCGCCCTCGTCCGCCCGCCGGAGCAGGGCCGCCATCATCCCGGCCGCCGCGCAGTAGCCGGTGATCAGGTCGGCCACGTAGAACACCGGTGAGAACCTCGGCGGCCCGCCCGCACCTTCCTCCAGCGCGAACCCCGACGTCACCTGCCCGTTCTGGTCGAACCCGGGCCGCCGCGCCCAGGGGCCCGAATGCCCGTACGCGTTGGCCGACATGTAGACGATGCCGCGCTCACTGGCGGCGGCCAGCGCCGCGGGTCCGAGGCCGAACCGCTCGATCACCGCGGGCCGGTACGTGCACGCGAACACGTCGGCCGTGGCGGCCAGCCGCCGCATGGCCGCCAGGTCAGACTCGGCGCGCAGGTCGAGGTAGGCGTCGTACTTGCCCGCGTCCACGCCGAGGTGCTGCGCGAGCGTGTCGGCGAACCACGGCGAGCTGATGTGCAGTACCGCGGCGCCGTACTCGGCGAGCGTCCGGGCACTGCGCGGCCCGGCGAGCACGTGCGTGAAGTCGAGGACCCGCACCCCGTCCAGCGGTGCGGACGCCGGCGCGGTGAACGGCACCGGCGGTCGGTCGGCGATCTTCACGATCTCGATCTGCGGCACCGCCGCGAGCGCCCGCCCCTGCGGATGCGCGAGCCACTCCGCCCGGGTCAGCGCCCGGCAGGCGGGCAGCCCGGCGGCGGACAGCGCCTCCACGAGGTCGTCCGCCTCCCACCGGGCGACCTCGCGGGCGAAGGACTGCTTCCGGTTGCCGCAGTCGAAGAAGTTCAGGTAACCGTTGAGCAGCTTCTGGTACGGCGGCCCGGCCTCGAGCATCACGTAACCGCCGTCGCGGGTCTCGAAGACCCCGTTGACCTCGACGAACTCGGCACCGACGTTGCTGGGGTAGCCGGCCTGCCCCACGAGTGGGTCGGGTGCAGGTGGTGCAGCCCGTGCACGACGTCCATGGCGATGTCGGTCGACGCTCCGGTGCGGGCCTCCCAGATCGCCGCACCCGCGGCCGCGATGAGCAGATGCGCGGTGCACGACGCCTCGGCCAGCCGGTGCGGCGAGCGGATGACCGGGTCGGCCCCGAAAACGGTCGCGTCACCGCTGAACCGCCCGGCCAGACCGACCTGCGACATGAGGTTGGCCAACGGTTCCAGCTCGCCCCGCCGAAGACTGCGTGCGCGGTGCACCGACCCATCATCCGGCACCGGCGACGCGTCCGGCGCCGGATCGGCCGGCAACAGGGCGTCTAAAAGCGGTCGTTCGGACAGGATCAGGACGACGGTGCCGCGGTCGTGGCGCGGGTGACCAGAGTGGGGGAGAGCTTGACCTGCGACGAGCGGCGCGCGCGGTCGCCGATCCGGGCCAGCAGCAGCCGCGCCGCGTCGGCGCCGATCTGCGCGCCCGCCTGGTCGACGCTGGTCAGCGACACCTGGCTGAAGGCGGCGAACGGCGTGTTGTCGTAGCCGGCCACCGAGATGTCCCCGGGCACCGACAGCCCGGCCTCGGCGATCGCGTCGAGCGCGCCCATGGCGGCGATGTCGGCGCCCGCGAAGACGGCGGTCGGCCGGACCGGCCGTGCCAGCAACTGGCGCGCCCCCCGGTAGCCGCCCTCGCGGGTGTAGCGCGTGGACACGATGTCGATCTCGCCGGCCAGGCCGTGCCGGCGCATCGCCTGCCGGTAGCCCTCCGCGCGGATCATGTTGGGCATCTCCTCGATGCACGACGGCTCGGTCTCCGGGTGCGCGATGTGCGCGATGCGGCGGTGGCCGAGGCCGACGAGATGGTCGACGACCAGCGCGGCCCCTGCGGTGTCGTCGTCGGCGACCGTGTCGAAGATGGTGCCCCGCGCGTGCCGCCCGACGACGACGGTGGGGACGATGCCGGCGACGTGTTCCAGGTGGGCCCGGGGCGAGACCGGCGCGATCAGGATGATCCCGTCCATGCTGCGGTCGATCATCGACTCGATCGTCTTCGCCTCGGCCTGCTCGCCCGCGCAGCCCGGTGCGAGCAGCACCTGGTAGTCCGTGTCGCGGAGCTGTTCGGTCACCCCGGCCAGCACCTCGGGAAAGAACGGGTTGGCGATGTCGGGCACCATCACGCCGAGGGTGTACGTCTGACCGCGTAACGCCCGCGCCGCCGCCGAGGGCCGGTAGCCGAGCTCCGCGATCGCCTGGTGCACCCGCTCGCGCATCGCCGGGCTGGTCCCGTACGCGTTGCGCAGCACTTTGGACACGGCCGTCGTCGACACCTGGGCGTGCCGGGCGACGTCGACGATCGTGACCCGCCGCCGTTGCGCCGACCGCGTCATGCCCACCTCCTGTGTAAAACGTTGCCGAACCCTGGCTATCCGCGTGAGGTTACGGAGCAGCGCACCCATCGACAAGACCCTTGACGACACCGAGGTGAACTCCTAGGGTCGGGCGAAACATTTGGGCAACGTTACCCACGATCCTTCTCCGGTCGCGTACGAGGGATTGGCTGAGACTCCGTATGAAACGTTCCAATCGTACCGGCCCACCGTGGTGGTTCGCCGCACCGGCCATGGCGCTGTTCGCGTTCGTGGTCCTCGTGCCGAGCGTCCGCGGCGTCTACTACGCGTTCACCGACTGGGACGGGCTCGACCCGAGCTTCGCCTTCGTCGGCCTCGACAACTTCGTCGAGATGACCCGTGACCCCGACGCCCGGCAGGCGATCTGGCACACCCTGCTCATCGCGGTCTCGATCACGGTCATCCAGAACGGGTTCGGCCTGGCCCTCGCCCTCGGCGTCAACACGATGATCAAGTCGCGCAACGTGTTGCGGGTCTTCCTGTTCGCGCCGGCGGTGATCACGCCGATCGTCACCGCGTACCTGTGGCGCAACCTGCTGGCCCCCGACGGCGCGGTCAACAGCCTGCTCGGCGCGGTCGGGCTGGACTCCTGGCAGCAGAACTGGCTCGGCGACCCCGATCTGGCCCTGTGGTCGATCGTCGGCGTGATCGTCTGGCAGTTCGGCGGCTACTCGATGGTCATCTTCCTGGCCGGCATGCAGTCGATCCCGAAGGACATCTACGACGCCGCGGCGATCGACGGCACCGGCCCGGTGCGGCGGTTCTGGTCGGTCACCCGGCCGTTGCTCGCGCCCGCGTTCACGATCAACCTGATGCTCTCGATCATCGGCGGCATCAAGCTCTTCGACCAGGTGTACGCCCTGACCGGTGGCGGACCCGGCCACGCCACCGACACGCTCTCCACGCTCATCTACAAGGACGCGTTCACCCTCGGCGAGTTCGGCTACAGCATCGCGTTGGCCGTCGTGCTGACGGTCATCGTCGCGGTCGCCTCCACCGGCCAGTACCTCGTGCTGGCGCGCAACGAAAGGGCGGCCTCGTGAACCGGTACACCCGGCGTACGTTCGGCCTCGAAGTGCTGATGGTCGGCATCGCCCTGGTCGTGGCCTTCCCGGTCTACGTCCTGGTCAACCTCGCCGTCCGGCCGCCGTCGGACACCTCGTCGCCACTGCGGCCGACGCTGACGCCGACGCTGGACAACTTCACGCAGGCCTGGCAGCAGGGCGCGCTCGGCGGGGCATTGGCCAACAGCGCGGTGGTCACCGTCGTCAGCGTGCTCATCGTCATCGCGATCTCGTCGCTGGCCGCGTACCCGCTGGCCCGGGTCACCGCGCGCTGGTCCCGCGCCGTCTTCCTGCTGATCATGTTGGGGCTGATGCTGCCGTTCCAGCTCGCCGCGCTGCCGCTCTACCAGACGATGCGCGACCTCGGGCTGCTCGGCTCCGCGTGGGCGCTCGTCCTGTTCTACGCGGGCCTCCAGGTGCCGTTCACGACGTTCCTCTACATCGGATTCCTGCGGGCGCTGCCGCGCGACTTCGAGGACGCGGCCTCGATCGACGGCTGCACGTCCTGGGAAGCCTTCCGGCACGTCGTGTTCCCGATGCTCAAGCCCATCACCGTCACCGCGGTCGTGCTCAACGCCGTCAGCATCTGGAACGACTTCTTCACCCCGCTGCTGTACCTGTCCGGCAGCACGCAGCAGACCGTGCCCGTGGCCATCTCCGGCTTCGTCGGCCAGTACGTCTCCGACTGGAACCTGATCTTCGCGGCGCTGCTGATCTCCATGATCCCGATCCTGATCGTCTACTTCGCACTGCAACGCAGCATCATCAACGGCTTCGCCGGCGGGCTCAAGGGATGACCCCGGCGCCGCCCCTCACGAAATCGGGAGTGCAGATGAGGACAACGACTTCGGCGGCGGCGATCGTGGCCGCCTTGACGCTGCTGGCCGGCTGCGGCGGCGGCACCAATGCGGCCTCCGGCGACCAGGCCGCGGACAACACGCTGACGCTCGCCTCCGTCGACCAGGGCTCGGTGGAGGAGGTCGTCAAGGCCTTCGAGGCGAAGAACCCCGGCGTCAAGGTCAACTTCACGACCAGCGGCGCCGACCAGTACCAGCAGCAGATCCGTACCCAGCTCGCCTCGGGCACCGCACCGGACGTCATGTCGGTGTGGCCCGGCAACGGCAACCCCGGCGCCACCTACGTGCTCGCCAAGCCCGGCTACCTGCTCGACCTGTCCGACCAGGCGTGGGCGGCGAAGTACCCGGACGCGGTCAAGAGCGTCGCCCAGTACGACGGCAAGACGTACAACGCGATCTTCGGTCTCAACGGCATCGGCGCGGTCTACAACCAGGAGGCGCTGAGCAAGGCCGGTCTCACGCCGCCGGAGACGTGGACGCAACTGCTCGACTTCTGCCGTGCCGCCAAGGGCAGGGGCACGCCGGCCTTCGCGCTCGGCATCCAGGACAACTGGGTCACCCAGCTCGTCCTGTACGCCCTGGTCGCCACCACCGTCTACGCCGACGACCGCGACTTCGACCAGAAGATGCAGGGCGGCCAGGCGACCTTCGCCAACTCGGCGTGGACGACCGCGATGGCGAAGTACCAGGACATGGACAAGGCCGGCTGCTTCCAGAAGAACCCGCTCGGCACCAGCTATGAGGCCAGCCAGGAGCTGGCGGCCACCGGCAGGACGCTCGGTCTCGTCCAGGGCAACTGGGTGATCGCGTTGCTCAAGAAGAAGAACCCGAGCGGCACGTTCACCATCAAGCCGCTGCCGGCCACCGACAACCCCGCGAGCTTCGTGATGCCGGCCGCCGCCGGTGCCGGCTACGGCGTCAACGCGAAGGCGAAGAACAAGGAGCTGGCGCTCAAGTTCGTCAACTTCGTCATGTCGCCGGAGGGCATGAACCTCTACGTCAAGCAGCAGGGCGGCGTCCCGGCCCTGGCCGACACCGGCTTCGCCCTGGACCCGTCGCTGGCCGAGCTGGCCGACTACATCAACAGGAACCGCACGGTGCCGTTCATGGACCAGCTCTGGCCCAACGCCAAGGTCCAGCAGACGATGCTCAGCGGACTGCAGGAGATCTTCAGCGGACAGTCCACTCCGGACAAGGTACTGGCCGCGATGGACGCCGACTACAAAGCCGGCACGTGACCGGACGGGACTTTCCGGCCGACTTCACCTGGGGCGCCGCGACCGCGGCGCACCAGGTGGAGGGCGGCAACGTCAACAGCGACTGGTGGGAGTTCGAGCACCGGCCGGGAACGGCCGCGGTCGAGTCGTCCGGGGACGCGATCGACCACTACCACCGGTACGCCGAGGACTTCGCCCTGCTCCGTTCCCTGGGCCACAACGCGCACCGGCTGTCGCTGGAGTGGTCCCGGATCGAGCCCGCCGCGGGGGAGTTCAGCGGCGCCGCGCTAGCCCACTACCGGCGGGTGCTCACCGCGCTGGTCGACGCGGGCCTGACCCCGTTCGTGACGCTGCACCACTTCACGCTGCCGCGCTGGCTCGCGGACCGGGGCGGCTGGCTGGCCCCGGACGCGGTCGAGCTGTTCGGCCGCTACTGCCGAACGGTCGGTGCGGCGCTCGGCGACCTCATGCCCTTCGTCTGCACCGTCAACGAGCCGCAGATGGTCGCCCTGCACGGCTATCTCGAGGGCTACCACCCGCCGGGCCGCACGAACCCGGTGCTGTGGAAGCGGGTCGGCGGCGTGCTGATCGACGCGCACGACGCGGCGGTACGGGCGATCCGCGCGACGTCGCCAGCCTCCAGCCCTGGCCTGTGTGCCCAGCTGCCGCTGCTCGCGCCGATCCGCGACGACCCCGCGTGCCAGGCCCTGCTCGCGCTCATGCGGCACGAGATCGTCGACCGGTACCTCGACGGGCTCACCGGCGACTGGCTCGGCGTGCAGTACTACCGCAAGCAGTGGGTGGACCCGGCGTCGCCGACCTGGTTCGCGGCGCCGCCGCCGGACTTCCCGCTCACCCAGATGGGGTGGGCGGTCCACCCCGACGGGCTGCGGCAGATGCTCCACCACGCCGCCGAACGGACCGGGCTCCCGCTGTTCGTCACCGAGAACGGCATCGCGACCGGCGACGACGAGGAGCGGATCGACTACCTCGACGGCCACCTGACCGCCCTCGCCCAGGCCCGCGCCGAGGGCGTGGACGTGCGCGGCTACCTGCACTGGTCCGCGTTCGACAACTTCGAGTGGAGCGAGGGCTACCGGCCGACGTTCGGCCTCGTGGCCGTCGACCGGGCCCGCGACCTCGCGCGCGTACCCAGGCCCAGCGCGTACGCGTTCGGTCGGGTCGCCGCCTCCGGCCGGCTCGCCGCCCTGCGCGAGCCCAGCACCGCCTGACAACCGACCGGCAAGGAAGGGAGCACGGGTGCCAACCAACAGACGCACGGCCACCGCGGTGATAGGCGGGTTCCTCGCCCTGACCCTCGTGGCGCCCCCGTTCACGACGGGCGCCTCCGCGCACGCGAGCGCGGGCGACGTCGAGGTCGTGAACCTCGCCGTCGACGGCCGCTACGACTCACCTCGCGGACTGGACCACCCCCGACCGACCCTGAGCTGGCAGATCGCGGAGACCCGGCGCGCCGCGGCGCACCCCTGCCACCGGCCCCGCGCGACCGTGGCCTGCCCGGGCGACCGGCAGACCGCGTACGAGATCCAGGCCGCCGACCAGAGTGGCCGGCTGGTCTGGTCCTCCGGCAAGGTGACCAGCGCCGAGCAGCGCGCCGCCTTCGGGGCGGCGCTGCGCTCCCGCGAGACGGTCTCCTGGCGGGTGCGGGTCTGGGACGCGGGCCGACGGCCCTCCGCCTGGTCGCGGCCGGCCACCTGGTCCGTCGGGCTGCTCAGCCAGAGCGACTGGGGCGCGGCGCGGTGGATCGACTACCCGGACCGCGCCGAGAGCCAGCCGCTGCCCATCTTCGCGCGCCAGTTCTCCGTGCCACGCGGCAGGAAGGTCGCGGACGCGCGGCTCTACCTGTCCGGCGTCGGCCTGCATCACGCGACCGTCAACGGCCGCGAGGTGACCGACGAGGTGCTCGCACCGGGCAACTCCAACTACCAGCTCTCCAGTGAGTACCGCACGTACGACGTCACGAAGGTCCTGCGCGGCGGCGCCAACACGGTCGGCGTCGAACTGGGCAACGGGACCGCGTACGTGCGGCGCAGCGTGACGAACCCGGCGGTGGGGCGCAACTCGCCCTACTCGTGGTGGCAGAGCCAGCTCAAGGGCAACGGGCTGCTCGCGGCCGACGCCCCCGCCGGCGCGACCACCGTCAAGGTCGACAGTGTGGCCGGCTACCACGTCGGCGGCACGGTCAACGTCGACACCGGTGGCGGCGGCGACCGCCTCGAGTCGCGCACCATCACCGCGATCGGGACCGCCGGCGTCGACGGCACCGGCATCGCCTTCACGCCGGCGCTGACGGCCGCGCACGCCGTGGGCGCGAAGGTGACCGGTTCGGGCAACAACATCGCCGCCAGCGACGCCTCGGCCGGCGCGGCCGTCACACCGCGGTTCATCGGCCGGCTGGAGATCACGTACCAGGACGGCGGTCGCGTGGAGATCGTCACCGACCGGTCCTGGCGCGCCGCGTTCGGTCCGCTGGTGACGGACGCCTGGTACTCGGGAGCCGACTACGACGCCCGGCGCGAGCAGCCGGGCTGGAACGACGCCGGCTCGGACCTCGGCCCGACGGCGCGCCGCCGGGACGGCACCGCGACCGGGTGGGTCAGCGCCGGCATCGCCCCGCCACCGAACCTGGCGACCCGGCTCGTCGCCCGGGCCGCCGAACCGGTCGTCGAGCAGGAGCGGTTCAAGCCGGTCTCGCTGACCAACCCCGTGCCCGGGACCTGGGTGTTCGACTTCGGCCAGAACATGGTCGGCTGGCCGGAGCTGGACCTCCGCGCGGTGCCGGCGGGCACCACCGTCAAGGTGGCGCCGGCCGAGTCGCTCAACGCCGACGGCACGGTCAACCAGGCCTCGCTCGGCCCCGGCGGCCGCGGCAGCGACCTGTTCAACACCTACACCGCCTACGGCGCCCGCGGCGGCGAGCGGTGGCATCCGCGGTTCAACTACTTCGGCATGCAGTGGGTCCAGGTCACCGGCCTGCCCGAGGGGTACGTGCCGACCCGCGACCTGGTCACCGGCGTCCGGTTGCAGGCCGACACCCCGACGGCGAGCGAGTTCACCACGTCGGACGCCCGGATCAACCGGATCCACAAGATGGCCCGCTACTCGTTCGCCAGCAACATGATGTCGGTCTTCACCGACTGCCCGGGCCGCGAGAAGCTGTCCTACCCGGCCGACTACACGATGCCGATGGGCTCCATCCACCGCGACTACGAGCTCGGCGCGTTCCTACGCACCTCGATGCACCACCTCGTCGAGGGGCAGTCGATCGCGGACACCCCGATGGCCGGCAACGTGGCGTTGAAGACGCCGGTGTACGACTGGGGCTACACGGGTCGCTTCGGCGACGAGATCAACTGGGGTAACGCAATCATCCTCGTGCCGGCCCTGCTCTACGAGCTGTACGGGGACACGCAGACCATGGCCACGTACTACGACCGGATGACGAAGTTCGTCGACTACATCCAGCGGGAGAAGGCCGTCGGACACATCGTCGACGCCGCCCTCACCGACTGGGTGTCGGCGGAGGACACCTCCGGCCGGATCACCGGCACGTGGGGCTACTACGTGATGACCACCAAGATGGCGATGATGGCCGAGCTGACCGGCCACAGCGCCGACGCGGCCGCGTACACGGCGCTGGCCGGCGAGATCAAGGACGCGTTCAACCGGGCGTTCTTCAACGACTCGGTCGGCCACTACACCGCCGCCGGCAACGCCGGCACCGCCGGCGCGACCCAGGCGGCGCAGGCGCTCGCGCTCGACGGCGGGCTCGTGCCGGCTGACAAGCGGCAGGGCGTCGTCGACCACCTGGTCGAGAACGTGTACGCCTTCCACCCGCAGGGCGATGGGCCGCACTTCAGCGGCGGCACGATCGGGATGTCGCCGATCGTCCGCAGCCTCGCCGCCGCCGGCCGGGACGACGTGCTCTGGGACCTGCTCCAGGAGGACGACTACCCGAGCTACGGGTACTTCATGGCGTCCACACCCCAGAACCCCGGTGGCTTCACCACGATCGGTGAACGCTGGGACCGGGGGAGCTCGAAGAACCACATGATCCTGGCCCAGATCGAGGAGTGGTTCCAGTCCGGTGTCGCGGGCATCCGGTCCGCGCCGGGCGCCGTCGCCTACGACAGGCTGGTGTTCCAACCCAAGGCGGTCGGTGACCTCACGTACGCCAAGGGCAGCTACGGGACGCCCAAGGGCGTCGCGCGCAGCGCCTGGACGAAGTCGGACCGGCGGTTCGAGCTGACCGTCACCGTGCCGACGAACACCACGGCGGAGGTCTGGGTGCCCACTGTGGAGGGACGGTCGGTGCCGACGCCCGCCCGGGCCCGGTTCGACCGGGTGGACGGCGGCTACACCGTCTTCACCGTCCCGTCCGGACAGTTCACCTTCACGGCCGCCTAGCGCTGGTGAGGTCGCCCGGTCGCACGGGCGGCCTCACCTGTCGGCCGGCGCTGCGCCACGCGAACTGCGCCGCGAGCGTCGCGGCCACCGCGACCCCGAACGCGGTGCCGGTGCCGAGCGGCTCGACCAGGACCGCCACGAGGAAGCAGAAGACCGAGAAGCCCAACAGGCCACGGGGTACGCCGTGCAGCACGCGCACCGCGCCCGGGGAGCCGAGCTGGGCCAGCGTGAACGCCGCGACCACGCTGGTGGCGATCGGGAACGGGGCGAGCACGCCGGTCAGGCCCGGCCCGACCGCGGCGGCCGCGGCGGTCACCACCAGCACCAGCACCGCCGTCGCGGCGGCCCGGGCCGGCAGGTCCCACCACGGCCAGGCGACCTGGCGGTCGGTGCCCGGCGGGTCGGGCGGCATCAGCCTCGTGACGGCCCACCCGACGACCAGCACCACGGGCAGGCCCCACCACGGCCCCAGCGTCAGCCGGGCGAGCAGGAGGTCCAGAACCAGGCAGCTCGCCCAGGCGACCAGCAGCGTCGGCAGCCAACCGAACCGGCGCGACAGCCACGCGAAGACCAGGGCGAACCAGGCGAGCGACACCAGCCCGAGCAGGGCGGCGGCGGCGGCCTGCGAGCCGAACCGGGGGCCCTGCTCCAGACACGTGATCAGCAGGATCGGCCCGGCCACGATCGGCAGGGCCACCAACATGCCCGAGACGCGTTGACCCCAGCGCCGCCCGGCCACCGAGGAAGCGACCACCAGCGCCGGTGCCAGCGCCAGCTTGAGCACGGTGCTCAGAAGATGACCACCGATCGCAGGGCGTTGCCGTGGTGCATCGTGTCGAAGGCCGCTTCCACGTCCGTCAACCCGATCTCCTCCGTCACGAACGCGTCGAGGTCCAGGCGGCCCTGGCGGTAGAGGTCGACGAGCATCGGGAAGTCGCGGCTCGGCAGGCAGTCGCCGTACCAACTCGACTTCAACGCACCGCCGCGGCCGAAGACGTCGATGAGCGGCAGGTCGGGCACCCTCATGTCCGGCGTGGGCACGCCGACGAGGACCAGCGTGCCGGCCAGGTCCCGCGCGTAGAACGCCTGCTTCCACGTCTCCGGGCGGCCCACCGCCTCGACCACCACGTCGGCGCCGTCGGCGCCCGGGTAGGTCTCGGCGCAGATCCGCTTGATCTCGGCGACCGGGTCGACCTGGGACGAGTCGACCGTGTGGGTGGCGCCGAGCCGCGTGGCCGTGGCCAGCTTCCGCGGGTCGATGTCGACAGCGATGATCGGGCTCGCGCCGGCCAGCGCCGCGCCGGCGACCGCGGCCACGCCCACGCCGCCGCAGCCGATGACGGCGATGCTCCGGCCGCGGGTGATGCCGCCGGTGTGGATCGCGGCGCCGATCCCCGCCATCACGCCGCAACCCAGCAGGCCGACCGCGGCGGGCCGAGCCTGCGGGTCGACCTTGGTGCACTGCCCGGCGGCCACGAGCGTCTTCTCCGCCAGCGCGCCGATGCCGAGCGCCGGCGACAGCTCCGTGCCGTCCTCGAGGGTCATCTTCTGCTTCGCGTTGTGCGTGGCGAAGCAGTAGTGCAGGTCGCCGCGCGTGCAGGCCCGGCACTGCCCACACACCGCGCGCCAGTTCAGCACCACGAAGTCGCCGGGCGCCACGCCCGTGACGTCGGGGCCGACCGACTCGACGACGCCGGCCGCCTCGTGGCCGAGCAGGAACGGGAAGTCGTCGTTGATCCCGCCCTCCCGGTAGTGCAGGTCGGTGTGGCACACCCCGCAGGACTGGACCTGCACGACGGCCTCACCCGGGCCGGGGTCCGGCACGTTGATCGTGACGATCTCGACCGGAGCCCCTTTCTTGCGCGCGACTACGCCTCGAACCTTCTGCATGCCTGTAGTCGACGGGGGCCGGCCGTGGGTTGTCAATACAACGCGCTGGTCCGCGGGCGGCACGGGGAGATCCAGGTCACGCTCCGGCCGTCTTACCTCTCGCGGCGCTGCCTCGTCGTACCCGTGTAGTCGGTTTGTCTGGGAGGAAGACCATGAGTTCAGCGCTTGACGACTTCGGCGGCGACATCATCGAACCCGGCGCGGCGGAGTACGGGTCGGCCAGCCGCTCGCTGCTCGCCACCGGCACGCCGGCCCGGATCCTGCGGCCGAAGTCCACCGGTGACGTGCGGGCGGGCGTCCGGTACGCGGCCGAGGCGGGCCTGGTGCTCTCCGTGCGCGGCGGCGGACACAGCTTTCCAGGGTTCGGCACCAACGACGGGGGCGTCGTGATCGACCTCGCCGGGCTCGCCGACGTGGAGGTCCTCGACGGCCATGTCGTCCGGATCGGCGGGGGCGCGACCTGGGGCCAGGTCGCGACGGCCCTCGCACCGCACGGCCTGGCGATCTCGTCGGGCGACACGAAGAGCGTCGGCGTCGGCGGGCTGACCCTGACCGGCGGCATCGGCTGGAAGGTCAGGAAGTACGGCCTGGCCCTCGACAACGTGGCCGGCGCGGAGGTGGTCACGGCCGACGGCGACCTCGTCTACGCGTCCGCGACCGAGCACCCGGACCTGTTCTGGGCGATCCGTGGCGGCGGCGGCAACTTCGGCATCGTGACGGCCTTCGACTTCGTGGCACACCCGACGACGGACGTGTTCTTCGGCCGGATCGCCTTCCCGGCCGCGGAGGTGGCCACCGTGCTGCGGGGCTGGGCGGACCATCTCCGCACCGCTCCCGAGGAGCTCACCTCGATCGCGAGCTTCGCCAACCCGTTCGCCGGCGGCCCCGAGGCGCCGATCGAGATCCAGGTCGCCTTCGACGGGGACGACGAGGCCACGGCGGCCGCGGCGATCGACCCGATCCGCCGGCTCGGCACGGTGGTCGCGGACGACGTGACGCGCCGGCCGTACGCGGAGACGCTCGTGGACGGCATGATCCCACCGCCCGGCATCCAGCTCGTGACCCGCAGCGCCTTCGTCGACGAGGACGCGGTCACCGACGCCCTCGGGATCCTGGCCGAGGTCGGCACGTCGTCGGGATCGCCGGTCATCGCCGTGCGCAGCGTCGGCGGCGCGGTCGCCCGGGTGCCGGCCGATGCCACCGCGTACGCCCATCGCCGGGCGGAGCTGATGGTGGCGACGACGACCGCGGGCCCGAAGCCGGCGCTCGACGCCGCCCGGCCGGCCCTGGACGCGCTGTGGGGGCGGCTCGCGCCACACGTCAGCGGCCTCTACGCGAACTTCCTCTCGTCGGCCACCGAGCAGGACGTCGCCGGGATCTACCCGCCCGCGACCTACGAGCGGCTGGCGGCGGTCAAGCGCCGGTACGACCCCACCAACCTCTTCGCCCGCAACCACAACGTCCGTCCTTAGTCGATACCCCACCGGTATCGGTCCTTGCCGAATTGATCATTGTTGGCGCAGCTCCCGCGCGGTGCACTGGCTGGGCGGGCGGTCATCGTGGCCGTCCGCCCACAGTAGACAAGGGAGTGCGGGACGGGTCAGCTCGACGGCAAGGTCGCCCTGGTCACGGGTGCGAGCGAGGGCATCGGGTTCGCGAGCGCGCTGCGGTTCGCGCAGGAGGGTGCGTACGTCTATCTGCCGTCGAGGTCGTCGCTGCTGCACATGAGGGCAGCGTCGGCGACGCCGGTGCGCACGGCGGCACCCAGGTCACCGCGCCGTCGAGCGCGTTTGCGCGGGACAGCGGCGGCTGCGCCATGCGCGGCGGCCGGGTCAGGACGGGTGGACGCCGGGCGTGTGCCCGAACGTGCGGCGGAACACGTCGATGAAGGCGCTGGCCGACGACCAGCCGCACTGGTGCGCGACCGTCGTCACCGGAGTCCGGTCCGCCAGCAGGACGAGCGCGTGGTGCAGGCGGAGCTGCGTACGCCACTGCGGAAAGGTCATCCCGAGGTCGCGCCGGAACAGGCGCGACAGGGTGCGGTCGCTGGCGCCGACCGCGCGACCCAGCTCGGCGAGGGTGCGGTCGTCACCGGGATCGGCCGCGAGGATCGCGCACACGGTACGCAGCAGCGGCTCGGTCGGTGCGGGCACGTGCAGGGGCTGCTCGGGTGAGGTCCGGAGCTGGTCGAGCAGCACGGCGCGCAGGCGGGCCCGCTCGGGGCGCTCGGCGGCGTCCTCGTCACGGGTGTAGGCGATGATCAGCTCACGCAGCAACGGGCTCACCGAGAGCACGGTCGGTGCCCGCAGGCCCAGCGGGTTGTCCGTGGCGGGCAGCCCGATCAGGTGCAGGTCGAGGTCGCCGTGCGCCCGGTGGGCGTGCACCGTGCCGGCGGGCACCCAGATCGCGCGGGTGCCGGGCGCGACCCACGACCCCGCGTCGGTGGTGACGGCCACCACACCGCGGCCCGCGTAGATGATCTGGTGGTCGTCGTGCCGGTGTGCGTCGATCTCGCCGCCGGCTCGGAGCCGCCGCGTGCGGGTGGGTGCGACCGCGCTGTGGCGTACTTCCGTCATTGCCTGGCAGTTTATCGGAAGCCCGACAGGGCCCTCCGTCGGCACGCTCGGTGTGTGCGGAAGAGGATCATCCTGCTCGCGGCCGGCCACGCGTGCGTCGACGTCTACCAGGGCGCCGTCGCGGCACTGGTGCCGCTGTTCGTCGCCGAGCGGGCGTACACGTATGCGGCGGCGTCCGGGGTCGTGCTCGCGGCGTCGCTGCTGTCGTCGGTGGCGCAGCCGGTGTTCGGCGCTCTCACCGACCGCTGGGCGATGCCGTGGCTGCTGCCCGTGAGCACGCTGCTGTCCGGCGTGGGCATGGCGCTCAGCGGGCTGAGCGGCAACTACCTGCTCACGCTGGTGTTCGTCGCCGTCTCCGGCATCGGCGTGGCCGCGTACCACCCCGAGTCCGCCCGCGTCGCCCGCGAGGCCAGCGCGGGCAGCCACACCGCCATGGCGCTGTTCTCCACCGGCGGCAACGTCGGCTTCGCGCTGGCGCCGCTGCTGGTCGCCGCGGTCTCGGCCGTCGGCGGGCTGCGCGTGACGCCGTTGCTGCTCGTGCCGGCGCTGGCCGGCACGGCGATGGCGTTGCCCGTGCTGCGGGCGCTGGCCGGCGGCGCCCGGGCCGGCGCACCGGCCGCGGCCGGCCGGGACGACGCGGCCTCGTTCGTGCGCCTGACGCTGGCGGTGGTGTGCCGGTCGATCGCCTTCATCGGCCTGAGCACGTTCATCTCGCTGTACGCCCAGCAGCGCCTCGACGGCAGCGCGGCGGCGGGCACGGCGGCGCTGTTCGTGCTCTACCTCGGCGGGGTCGGCGGCTCGGTGCTGGGCGGGGCCGCGGCGAGCCGGTGGGGCCGGGTGGCGGTGTCGCGCTGGTCGTACGCCGTCACCGTCCTGTCCATCGCCGGCGTGGTCTGGGTGCCGGGACCGGCCATCTACCTGTTCGTGGCGCTGACCTCGGCCGGCCTCTACGTCCCGTTCTCGCTGCAGGTCACGCTCGGCCAGGACTACCTGCCCACCAGGGTCGGCACCGCGAGTGGCATCACCCTGGGCCTGACGGTCAGCATCGGCGGCCTGGCCAGCCCGGTCCTCGGCCGCCTGGCCGACGCCACGTCGCTGCGGACCGCGCTGGCGCCGCTCGTCGTCCTGCCGGCGCTGAGCTGGTTGCTGTTCCGGACGCTGCGCGACCCGGAGACGCCTACGGTGCGACGGCGGCCAGCTCGTCGACCGATCCGGACATGATCGTGCGTACGTGCCTGGTGATGTGCGCGGTCGGCCAGTCCCACCACGCGAGCGCCAGCAGCCGGTCGACGTCCGCGTCGGTGTAGCGGCGGCGGATGAGCCTGGCCGGGTTGCCACCGACGATGCCGTAGTCGGGCACGTCGTCGACGACCACCGACCCCGAAGCGACGATCGCCCCGTCGCCGATCCGTACACCCGGCATGATCATGGCCCGGTAACCGAACCAGACGTCGTTGCCGACCACGGTGTCGCCCCGACCGGGCAGCCCGGTGATGAGGTCGAAGTGCGCGGCCCAGTCGCCGCCCATGATGGGGAACGGGAACGTCGAGGGCCCGTCCATGCGGTGGTTGGCGCCGTTCATGATGAAACGGACGCCTTCGCCGAGCGCGCAGAACTTCCCGATGACCAGCTTCTCGGGCCCGTAGTGGTAGAGCACGTTGCGGGTCTCGAACGCCGTCGGATCATCGGGGTCGTCGTAGTAGGAGAACTCCCCGACCTCGATCAGCGGCGAGCTGACCAGGGGCTTGAGCAGCACCACCCGCGGTTGATCGGGCATCGGGTGCAGGACGTTCGGGTCAGCCATCGCGCCATGGTCGCAAACGCGCCGAGCCGGGCGGCACCGATATTCGCCCATCACACCGTGCCGTGGGCGTCCTCGGCGGCCTGGACGAAGGCGCGGACCAGGGACGTTTCGCCCGCGGCGCGCCAGACCAGGGCGTAGCGCATCAGGGGTGCGTCGGTGATGGGCAGGAACACGACGTCGTAGCGACGCCGGGAGGCGGCCGTGTACGCGCCGATCGGTGACACGACGGTGCCCGTGCCGATCGCCGTCAGGGCCTCCTCGACCGTGGACACGGGGACGCCCCGCCGGATCGGGCGCCCGGACGGTGTCACCGACGGGGTGTGCGCCTCGAACACGTAGTCCGGCACCGGGCCGTCCAGGCCCACCACCTGCAGGTCACCCAGGTCCTCCAGCTCCACCTCGGTGCGGGCGGCCAGCGGGTGGTCGGCGGCCACCGCCAGCACGGTCTTCTCCGTGTACAGCTCCGGTCCCACGACCAGGTCGGGCTCGCGCACCGGCAACCAGAGCAACCCGATGTCCACCCGGCCGGCCCGCAGCGCGCTGAACGGGTCCACCGGGAGGATCTCCCGCATCCGCAGCTCGCACTGCGGATGCCGCTGCTGGAAGAGGTCCAGGGCAGGCGCGATGCCGTGGTGGTAGGTGTCCATGGTCCCGACGGTGAGCGTGCCGACCTGCCCGCGGGCCGCGGCCGCGGCCTCGTCGATGCCCGCCAGGATCTCGCCGTAGCCCGCACCGAGGCGGTCGCGGAGGCGCTCGCCGAGCGGGGTCAGGCGCACGTTGCGGCTGGTCCGCTCGAACAGGCCACCGCCGATCCGCCGCTCCTGCTGCTTGATCGACTGGCTGACCCGGGCCTGGGAGACTCGGAGGCGCTCGGCCGTACGCCCGAAATGGAGCTCTTCCGCCAGGGTCAGGAAGATCTCGATGTCGCGCAGCTCCACGCGGCCGCCTCTCTCCGGTCGCCAACGATGACCTCGAACGATAACCGGTGGCTTAACCGCCGGCTCAAATTCCGGCGTTGTTCCTGGCCGGCGGCCCGGCGATGGTGAGTTCCATGAGCGAACCCATGATCAAGATCGTGGCGGAGCCCGGCGCCCTGCGATGGCAGGCGCTGGCCCGCGGCGATGTGGCCGGTGTCCTGAGCCTGCGGCCCGTCATCGCCTTGGGGCCCGACCCGCCGCCCGCGGTGGGCCCGGGCGGCCTCGACCTGAGCCTGTACGTGGAGCCGATGTGGCGTCATCGGGGGATCGGCTCCACGCTCCTGGCCGCCGCCCGGGTCCGGACCGCCGCCGGGCCCCGCCTGCTCGCCGACGTGATCGCGGGCTCGCCGGGGGAGGCGTTCTGCCGGCGGCACGGGTTCCGGCGCGCCGGAGCCCGGCACCACGACCTGCTCACGTACTGCGACGTGCATCGGGCGTGGCTGGGCGAGCTGGTCGACGCCGAACACCCGGGCTACCGCCTGACCCACTGGACCGGCGACCTTCCCGCCGCGGGCCGGCTCGACGAGCTGGTCCGCCGGCCGAGCACCGCCGGCAACGCCGTGCTGACGGCGGCGGAGGCGGGCGGCGAACTGGTCGCGTACGCGATCGCGGTCGTCGGACCCCGCGCCCGCCAGTACGGACCGACCGTCCTGCCGAACCACCGCGGCCGGCGGCTCGGCCGCTGGGTCAACGCCGCGCTGATCCAGCGGCTGCGCGAGGTCCATCCGCACGTCGCCGAGATCGAAACCGTCACGGCGGACGACGACCGGCACCGGATCGCCGTGCACCGGCATCTCGGCTTCCGGCCCGTCCGCCGAACCCACCTCTACGAGCTCTGAGGAGCACCCACCATGACCAACCTGGCGATCGCGGCGTACGGGCTGCGTAAGTCGTACGGGGACAAGGTCGTCCTCGACGGCGTGGACCTCACCGTGCCCGAAGGAACGATCTTTTCCCTGCTCGGCCCCAACGGTGCGGGCAAGACCACCGCCGTCAAGATCCTCTCGACGCTGATCTCGGCCGACCCGGGGTCCGGCGGCATCCACGTGGGCGGGCACGACGTGGCCACCCACCCGCAGGCGGTGCGGGCCGCGATCGGTGTCACGGGCCAGTTCTCGGCGGTCGACAACCTGATCACGGGGGAGGAGAACATGCTCCTGATGGCCGACCTGCACCATCTGTCCAAGAGGGAGGGTCGGCGCGCGACCGCCGATCTGCTCGCGCGTTTCGACCTGACCGATGCCGCGCGTAAGCCCGCCTCCACGTATTCGGGTGGCATGCGGCGGCGGCTCGACCTGGCCATGACGCTGGTCGGTCACCCGCGGATCATCTTCCTCGACGAGCCCACCACGGGCCTCGACCCGCGCAGCCGCCACAACATGTGGCAGATCGTGCGCGGGCTCGTCGCCGACGGCGCCACGGTCTTCCTCACCACCCAGTACCTCGAGGAGGCTGACGAGCTGGCCGACCGGATCGCGGTGCTGCACAACGGGACGATCGCCGCGGAGGGCACGGCGGGGGAGCTGAAGCGGACGATCCCCGGCGGGCACGTCCGGATCCGGTTCACCGACCCCGTCGCGTACCAGTCCGCCGCTCTCGCCCTGCCCCGCGCCGCCCGCGACGACGAGGCCCTCGCCCTGCGGATACCCAGCGACGGCAGCCAGCGGGACCTGCGCGCCATCTTGGACCGCCTCGACTCGGCCGGCATCGCGGCCGACGAGCTGACCGTGCACACCCCCGACCTCGACGACGTGTTCTTCGCCCTGACCGGCACCGACCGGCAGCTGGACGCCGTGCGATGAGCACCCTGGCCCTGTCCGCGCGCGACTCGTCCACGATGCTGCGCCGCAACCTGCTGCACGCGCGGCGGTATCCGTCGTTGACGTTGAACCTGCTGCTCACGCCGATCATGCTGTTGCTGCTGTTCGTCTACATCTTCGGCGACGCGCTCGGCGCCGGACTCGGCGGCGGCCGCTCTGATTACATCGCCTACATCGTGCCCGGGCTGCTGCTGATGACCGTCGGCAGCACCGTGATCGGCACCGCGGTCTCGGTCTCCAACGACATGACCGAGGGCATCATCGCCCGGTTCCGCACGATGGCGATCCACCGCGGTTCGGTGCTCGGCGGGCATGTGGTCGGCAGCGTGCTGCAGTCGGTCCTGAGCGTGGTCCTGGTCGGTGCGGTCGGCGTCGCGATCGGTTTCCGGTCGGCCGACGCCACGGTGCTGGAGTGGCTGGCCGCGTTCGGGCTGCTCGTGCTGTTCGCGCTGGCGCTGACCTGGATCGCGGTCGGTATGGGCCTGGTCAGCCCGAACGCGGAGGCGGCGAGCAACAACGCGATGCCGCTGATCCTGCTGCCGCTGCTGTCCAGCGCGTTCGTCCCGATCGACGCGATGCCGGGCTGGTTCCAGCCGATCGCCGAGTACCAGCCGTTCACCCCGGCCATCGAAACCCTGCGCGGCCTGCTGCTCGGCAGCAGCATCGGCCACAACGGATGGCTCGCCGTCGCCTGGTGCGTCGGCCTCGCGATCCTCGGCTACTTCTGGTCCACCTCGACCTTCAACCGGGACGAGAACTAGCCGAGGCGTTCACCTGAAGGTAGGGACAGCCATGGAATTGCGCGACATCGAAGTTTTCTTGACGCTCGCCGAGGAACTGCACTTCGGCCGCACTGGTGAGCGCCTGCACGTCACGCAGGCACGCGTCAGCCAGTCCATCAAGAAGCTGGAACGCCGCTTCGGTGCCGCGCTCTTCCATCGCACGAGTCGGATCGTGCAGCTCACCGAGTTCGGCCAGCTTCTTCGCGCGGACCTGGTGCCGGGCTACCGCCAGATCCAGGATGCTGTCGCCGGCGCGTTGGCGCGGGGGCACGGCCTGGCCGGGTTGCTCCGGGTCGGCTTCTCCGGAGCGTGGTGCGGCCTGCTCATGGCCGAAGCAGCCGAAGCTTTTCAGGCCGAGCACCCGGACTGCCCGGTCGAGCTTCGCGAGGTGCCGCTGCACGACCGATTCGGTGCATTGCGCGCCGGCCAACGTGACCTACAGCTGACGGAGTTGCCCGGCGACGGTCCGGACATCACCAGCGGACCTGTGCTCTTCTCGCACCGGCGCGCCCTCGTCGTACCCGCTGGACACCGTTTCGCCTCGCACGAGAGCGTGTCATTGGAAGACCTCGCCGGCGAGCAGCTGATCCATCTCGCGGGCCCGCCGCAGTACTTTCTCGACCATCACTTCCCGTCGTACACGCCCAGCGGGCAACCCATCGCGCGTGGACCGTCGGCAATGGTGTGGGAAGACGCCATGACCCTGGTCATCGCCGGGCGAGGTCTCTTTCCCGCGTCGATCGAGGCGGCGACACACCATGCCAGACCGGGCCTGGAGTTCGTGCCGTTCCGCGACGCCCCACCCGTCGAGTACGGGCTGTTCTGGCTCGCCAACGGTGAGACACCCAAGGTCCGGGCATTCCTCAAGCTCGTCCTCGACATCTCGTCGGCAGTCGACAGCTGAAGCCATTAGCCCGCCTTATCGCAGGGTTCGCGCATCGTCGTTGATGGGCCGATGTCGCTGACTTGAGACTGGTCGCCATGAGTACGCGTAACGGGGCGGCGATCGAGATCGCCGGACTGACCAAGAATTACGGCCGCGTCAGGGCACTGGACGGCCTCGACCTGACCGTGGCGGCCGGGCAGGTGCACGGCTTCCTCGGCCCGAACGGAAGCGGCAAGACCACCACGATCCGGATCCTGCTGGGGCTGTTGCGCGCTGACGCCGGCACGGTCCGGATGCTCGGCCAGGATCCGTGGCGGGACGCCGTCGCGCTGCACCGGCACCTGGCCTATGTGCCCGGTGACGTCACGCTGTGGCGGGGCATCACCGGCGGTGAGGTGATCGACCTGCTCGGCCGGCTGCGCGGCGGTGTCGATCGGCGCCGCCGGGACGAGCTGCTGGAGCGTTTCGGCCTCGATCCGCGTAAGAAGGCCCACACCTACTCGAAGGGCAACCGGCAGAAGGTCAGCCTGATCGCCGCGCTGGCGTCCGACGCGGAGCTGCTGCTGCTGGACGAGCCCACCTCCGGCCTGGACCCGCTGATGGAAGCCCAGTTCCAGCAATGCATCCGGCAGGTCAAGGACGAGGGGCGCACGGTGCTGCTGTCCAGCCACATCCTGGCCGAGGTGGAGGCGCTGTGCGACCGGGTGAGCATCGTGCGGTTCGGCCGCACCGTGGAAACCGGCACCTTGAACGAGCTTCGGCACCTCACCCGCACCTCCGTCGACGTCGAGACCGCGCAGCCGTTGACGGGCATCGACACCCTCCCCGGCGTGTACGACGTGGTGCTGGAGGACCGCCACGCCCGGTTCGATGTGGACACCGCGGAACTGGACGGTTTGATGCGGTGCCTGGCGCCGCTCGGTGTGCGCAGCCTGAGGAGCACACCGCCGACGCTGGAGCAGATGTTCCTGCGGCACTACGCGAAGGCGGCGGCGCGATGACCGGCGTGGCCGGGCTGCTGCGGTTCATGCTGCGGCGCGAGCGGTTCGCCCTTCCGTGGTGGCTGGCCGGTGCCGCGGTGCTGGTGCTCATCCAGTCCGCGCAGAGCCAGAAGCTGTACGACACGCCCGAGGACCTGGCCAGGCTGCGCGAGACCATCGGCGGCAACACCGCCGTCATCGCGATGAGCGGGCCCACCCGGCTGCTGGACAGCATCGGCGGTGAGGTCGTGTTCGAGATCTTCGCGTTCGTCGCGATCGTGGTCGCGCTCATGAACATGTTCCTGATCGGCCGGCACACCCGGGCCGACGAGGCATCCGGGCGGGCCGAGCTGGTCCGCGCCGCCCGGGTCGGCCGGCGCGCCCCACTGACCTCCGCGCTCGCGCTGGCCGGTCTCGCCGATCTCGCCACCGGTCTGCTGGTGGCCGCGGCCGCGGTCGGGACCGGACTGCCGGCACCCGGGTCGATCCTGCTCGGCGCCGCTACCGCGGGCGTCGGCGTGTTCTTCGCCGCCCTCACGGCTGTCGCGGTGCAGATCTTCGAGAACGCCAGGGCCGCATACGGCACGATCGCCATCGCCCTCGGCGCGGCGTACGTGCTGCGCGCCGCCGGCGACACCGGCGACGGCGCTCTGTCCTGGACATCGCCGATCGGCTGGGGCCAGCGCACCCACCCGTACGTCGACGACCGGTGGTGGCCCCTTCTCCTCCCGGCCGCGGCCGCCGCGATCCTCACCGTCGTGGCAGTCGCACTGCTCGACCGGCGGGATTTCGGCGCCGGCCTGGTCCGGCCGCGACCGGGGCGGGCCACCGCCTCGACCGCGTTGCGCTCTCCGTTCGGGCTGGCCTGGCGGCTGCAGCGCGGCGCGCTGACCGGCTGGGCGATCGGCCTGTTCCTGCTGGGCGCCGCATACGGCTCCATCGGTGACAGCATCGAACAGTACGTGGCCGACAACCCTGACGTGGCCGAGTTCCTGCCGGGCGGGGCGGCGGACATCGTGAACGCGTACCTGGCTCTCACCGCCACGACGCTGGCCCTGATCGCAGCCGCGTACGGGGTCGTCGCCGCGCTGCGGGCCCGTGGTGAGGAGACATCCGGTCGCGCCGAACCGGTGCTGGCCACCGCGACCAGCCGGGCCGCGTGGCTGGGCAGCCACCTGACCGTGGCCGCCGCGGGCAGCGCGGTGGTCCTGGCCGCGGCCGGCCTCGGCCAAGGCATCGCGTACGGTCTCACCGTCTCCGACGCCGGCCAGGTCCCGCGCCTGACCGGTGTCGCGCTGGGCTACCTGCCGGCGGTGTGGCTGCTCGTCGCGGTGGCGGTCGTCAGCGTCGGCTGGCTGCCCCGAGCCGCTACGGTCATCGCCTGGATCGGCGTCGGATACTGCGCGGTGGTCGCCCTGTTCGGCGACTCGTTCGACATCCCCGAGTGGTTGCGACGGGGTTCCCCGTTCACGCACACGCCGAAGCTGCCGCTGGACACCCTGACGGCTGCGCCACTGCTGACCCTCGCCGGCCTGGCCATCGCGCTCGCGGTTGCTGGGTACACGGGCCTGCGACGCCGCGACCTCGGCTATTAGCTCGAGGCGAGGCGGCCGGTTGACTCTTGGGGCGGTCGGGATGACGATCGGGTTGCCGGCAAGATTTCGCTGGAGGTAAGCCATGACCAAGGTACTGATCATTACTGGTGATGCCGCTGAGGACCTTGAGGTGATGTACCCGTACCAGCGTCTGCTGGAGGAGGGGTACGAGGTGGACATGGCCGCACCGACGGCCAAGAAGCTGCAGTTCGTGGTCCACGACTTCGTGGACGGGTTCGACACGTACACCGAGAAGCCAGGTCACACGTGGGCCGCCGATGTTGCCTTCGCGGACGTCGACCCGACGGCGTACGCCGCGCTGGTGGTGCCGGGCGGTCGAGCGCCGGAGTACATCCGGACCGACGAGGAGTGCCTGCGGATCGTTCGGCATTTCGCGCAGGAGGGCAAGCCGATCGCCGCCCTGTGCCACGGGCCGCTGATCCTGGCCGCGGCCGGTGTGCTGGACGGTCGGTCGATCAGCGCGTACCCGGCGTGCGCACCGGACGTCAAGGCTGCCGGTGCGCAATGGGTGGACAGCGAGGCGCACATCGACGGCGCGATCGTGTCCGGTCGGGCGTGGCCGGATCACCCGGCCTGGATGCGGGAGTTTCTGAAGGTCCTGCGGGTGGCGGCGCCGGCCTGATCACGGCCGGTGTTGTGGTCGCGTGTGTGTGCGCTGCGCCGCGGAGTGATGCGCGACCAATTTGGCGATCCGCGGCGAACACCCGATCCGTCGCAGGTGGCGTACGCCGTCGAGGGGATGGAAGCCGGTGTCGCGCAGCCCGGCGGCGTATCCGATGTCGTGCGGCCAGGCCGCCGCGCGCAGAACCTCGCCCTCACCATCAGCTCCCATGGTGTCCCGGAGCGGCCAGCTGGTGGATCATCCATGCGAATGGGCATCAGGCCGTACATGAGAGGTTATGTGCTCGTCGGTGGCTGGCCCGCGTCTGGAAAGACGACGCTCGCGAAGGCGTTGGCTGCCGAGCTCGGACTCGCCTACCTGTCCAAGGACGAGGTCAAGGAAGCGCTCATGGACAGCCTTGGCGCACCGCGCACCGTGGAGCGCTCACGCGAGTTGGGTAGGGCGGCGGTGCACGCCGTCCTGCGCACGGCTCAAGGCTGTCCGGGAGCGGTCATCGACAGCACCTGGTTTCCCTACGCGTTGCCGCTGGTTCGCGCACTTCCCGGTGTGGTGGTCGAGGTCCGCTGCCTGGTCGACATCGACGTCGCTCGTCGGCGATACCGCGCCCGGAACCGGGACGCTGGGCATCTGGACGCGCTGCGACCTGACCGTGAGTTGTGGGGAGAGCCTGTTCGCCCGCTGGGTGTGGGGCCCCTGGTGGAGGTGGACACCGCGGAGGCCGTCGACGTCCAGGCCCTCGCCGCGGCTCTCGAACGCACGCTTCGAGAGCCGGGCACGTGTCGGGACGGGGAGGGCCGGTGTTCAGTCGATCGACGCGGCCGCCGCCAGGATGGCGTCGAACGCGGCCTCCGGGCGGGAGATCATGGAGACGTGTGAAGCGGCGACCTCGGTGATGGTGGCGCCGGCGCGTTCGGCCATCCGGCGTTGGGTGTCCGGTGGGATGACGCGGTCGTCGGTGCCGACGACGGCCCAGCTGCGCACGGTCTTCCACGCGGGCGGGCCGGACGGGGTGGTGTTGGCGCCCAGCGTGATCGGTCGTTGGCCTTCGGCGATGAGCCAACGGTCGGTCTCCGGCAGGTCCTGGGCGAAGGCTTTGTGAACCGTGTCGGCTTTGAGGTACACGTCCGCGTCGCCTTCCGGTGCGCCTGGATAGCCGGCGATGTCGAACACGGTCGTCGGGTCCGGGACCGCGATCGCGGAGCCGGATCCGCCCAGGAGGCTGAAGACGGTGTCGCCCTCGTCGGGGATGAACGCGTTGACGTAGACCAGGGCCCGCACGTCGCCGCCGGCGGTGGCGGTATTGGTGACGACGACGCCGCCGTAGGAATGGCCGACGAGGACGACCGGCCCGGTCGTACGCTGGGCCAGGAACGAGGCTAGGTAGGGGGCGTCGGTGGTGACGCCGCGGAGCAGGTTCGGCGGACCGAGCACGCTGAACCCCTGTCCCTGCAACATCGAGGCGACGGCGTTCCACGAGGAGGCGTCGGCCCATGCCCCGTGCACGAGGACGATGGTCGGTTGCGGCATGACGTGCCTTTCACTCGGGAGACAGTCGGCGGGGTCGAGCGTAGGAAGGCGTACTTGACGACCACTGAATGAAGCCGTTCAGTGGTCGTCAACCGCACCGCCCTACGGTGCCGGCATGACAACGAAGAGTGCGGCCGCCCAGATCTGGGGGCTTCGGATCCACGCCATCTGCTACGTCGTCGGCAACCTGATCCAGGTGGCCGTGTGGCGGGCGTACACACCTGATCACTTCTTCTGGCCACTGTGGTCGATCGTGGGCTGGGCCGTGGGCCTGGCGTTCCACGCGTGGTTCACGCGGTCGCCGTACACGCCTAAGGTCAGGCACTGAAACGGTGCACCGCACTGCAGGTTCGGATCTCCGCTGATCACCGTGCTCGCGGCCCGGGTCAACCGGCGCACCCTGCTGCTTGGGCTCGTGGTCCTGTTCGTGGTCGGCAACGGGCTCTCCGCGGTGGCGCCGGACCTCGCGTTCCTCGTCGCGTTCCGGTTCATCGCCGGAACCGTGCAGGGGGCCTTCTTCGGCGCCGGGGCCGTCGTCGCCGCCTACGTCTACGGCCCGGGCCGCGGCGACAAGGCGTTCGCGACGGTGATGGGCGGCCTGACCGTCGCGACCATCGTCGGGTCACCGCTCGGCACCTGGATCGGCCAGAGCGCCGGCTGGCGGGCCATGTACGCGGCGGTGGTCGCCCTCGGCCTGACCGCCGGCGCGGCCCTGGTGGCGTGGCTGCCCCGCACCGACGACCTGCACGGCACGCCGGTCGCCAGCGAGCTCGGGGCGCTGCGCCGCACCAACGTCTGGCTGATGGTCGCCGTCGCGGCGCTCGGCATCTCCAGCATCTTCGCCGTCTACACCTTCGTCGGCCCGTTCGTCACCGACGCCGCCGCACGGGATGCCTCTGTCATCCCGATCGCGCTCGCCGTCTTCGGGCTCGGCATGGCGGTCGGCAACCACGTCGGCGGACGCGTCGCCGACTCGTCCGCGCATCGCGGCGTGGTCTGGGGTTACGGCGCCACGCTGGTGCTCCTCGTGGTGATCGGCGTGGGAGGGGAGCGCCTTGCCGTCCTGCTGCCCTGCCTCTTCGGGGTCGGCGCCGCCATGATGTTCGCGATTCCGACCATCCAGGTGGGGCTGACCGGCTTCGGCCCGGACGCACCGACCCTGATGGGCGCTCTCAACCTGGCCGCCCTCAACCTGGCCAACTCGCTCGGCGCGATCGGCGGCGCGGTCACCATCGACGCCGCGTGGGGTCCACTCTCCACCGTGTGGGCCGGCTTCGTGCTCACGACAGCCGGGCTGCTGCTGTACGTCGCAACCATCGTCCGGGTCGGATCCGCGGCCGTTCCGGCGCTCCGGTGAGACGCGCCTGGGAGTGCAGTATGTAGGGCATGGTGGAGATCGTCGGGCGGGACGATCAGATCGGCGTGCTCGAGACACTGCTCGACGGGGCGTGCGACGGCCGGGGATCGGCTCTCGTGCTGCGTGGCGAGGCCGGGATCGGCAAGTCGGCGCTGTTGGAGCACGCCGTCCGGGCCGGGCGGGAGCGCGGCATGCGGGTGCTGAGCGTGACCGGTGTGCAGGCGGAGGGCCAGATTCCGTACGCCGGGCTCGACCACCTGCTGCGCCCCCTGCGCCCCGTCTGGTCTGACACCGGGTCGCCGTACCGACTGGCCCTCGAGGTCCAGCGGGAGTACGAGCTGGCGATGCGCCGGGCCGAGCTGGCCTGGGTCCGCTCGCTGCGCGCGGAGATCACCGAGGGGACGCTGCCGGGCCTGGCG